>NZ_JAVRCP020000020.1:0-127652 GCF_034530675.2 Nostoc sp. DedVER02 | reverse complement strand
CATTCTTCTTTTACTGTTAGATTTTGCGCTCTTTATCTACCTTTTACGGGTTTATTCGGTTAGGTGCAAGATATGAGTTAACGCTAATTGAGTAGGTAGTAACGAATGCTGAACAATTCCTGAGACAGCAAGAAACTTTTACACCTTGTTTCCTACTGCCTGTTTATCCTATCTATATGAATTAGCTTTAGCATTCAGTGCGTATTCTTTAAACCTTTCCAAATCAGCTTGAATCGTCGATTCAACTACCCGCCCCAAAAATAAGTTATCCATAATTTTGCCAATAATGCCAGGGATAGCGTAGGAAATGGTCATTTTGACAATACTACTATTGTGGCGATCGTAAAAGCGAATTGCTCCCTGATTCGGCAAACCATCAATGGATTCCCATTGAATAATTTGGTTTGGGATAACTTTAAGAATTCGGGATTTCCAGCTAAATTCCAGACCGCCACCAGCGCGAAGTTTCCAAAGAGATATATCTGGATTATCTGGCGGAATTTTCACCGAATCAATCCACTTCATCCACCGGGGCATTTGCTCCAAATCAGACCAGAGGCTCCATACTAAATCTATGGGAGCCTCTACTTCTACCTGTACAGTATGCTCTAACCAATCTGACATTCTCTTTTTTCCTTCGCGTCCTTCGCGGTTAGTTATTTCTTCAAACTTTCCAAAATCACTTTTGCCGCCCGCCGTCCAGAAATAGTAGCACCTTCCATACTGTCGATGTAGTCTTGCTGGGTATAACTCCCTGCAAGGAAGAAATTGTCTATTGGTGTTTTTTGGTTCGGACGATACGCATCCATCCCTGGCGCTTCTCTGTAGAGAGACTGAGCAAGTTTGACCACACTGTACCAAGTCATATTTAGCTCCCGCGACGAGGGAAACAGTTCATGGACTTGCTTGAGGACATGCTGCGCGATCGCTTCATTGCTTTGTCCAATAAATGGATCTCCCGGTGTCAGCACTAGCTGTAACAATGAACCCTGTCCTGGGCGATAATAATCAGCAGGGCTAGTCAACGCTAAATCAGCAAAACAAGAAAAATCAGCATCGGCTGTGTACAGCAAATTATCGATTCCAGCCGCGTGATTTAGCTGCTTACGTTGCTCTCCATCGTTCAGTTCAGTCACCCAACCATCAAAGCGTAACTGCACTGTAGCCACTGGCACTGCATCTAGTTTGTAAATATTGTCAAATTCTGACCACTTACGCCACTCATGGGGTAGGATGCGTTGAATTCCTGGAACATCACAGGCAAAAACATAAGCATCAGCAGTGATAGTTTCTACTGCATCACCTTGGGCAACTACTATACCAGTGACCCGGGTTTGTTCGTCTGACTCAGTAAACTGAATTTCCCGCACTTGCCGACGGGTATAAACTTTAGTGCCTCTAGCTTCTAAATATTCCAGAATAGGCTTATGTAAATATTCAGATGGAGAACCTTCCAGCATTCGCAAAACTGAAGCTTCAGTTCTGACTGCAAATAACTGGAATATGGTTAACATACAACGGGCAGACATATTTTCGCAATCAATAAATCCCAATGCGTAGGCAATGGGGTTCCATAAGCGCTTAATGCTGCCATTGCTCCCACCATGACTGCGAAACCAATCAGCAAAACTAACTTTATCTAAATTGCGGATGGTTTTCATCGCCCCATTAAAGTCTACCAATCCGCGAACTATCGGACTAGTACCCAAAGCGATCGCATTTTGCAGTTTATCCTGCAACGATAGTTGAGAAGTTGTGAAAAATGCCTTTAAGCCATTGAAAGGCGCACCTGTAAAAAAGCGAAAATCCAAACCACCAGTGCGCCCCCCTTTATTAATAAAAGTGTGGGTATGTTCTTTGAGGCGTAAGTTTTCTAGCACGCCCACTTTCTTCATCAAGTCAAATAGTTGGTAGTAGCACCCGAAAAATACATGCAAACCCATTTCTAGATGGTTGCCATCTCCATCAACCCAACTGCCAACTTTGCCACCCACAAACGGTCGAGACTCAAAAATCTCTACTTCACAACCAGCATCTGCTAGTTCTACTGCGGTTGCTAGTCCAGCCAGTCCCGCACCTACGATTGCAACACGCATTCCGTCGTTCCTTTTCAGTTTCTTTACAGATTGTAACTGGGTTGGTGTCGGAATTTGCTACTTAATATCAACTCACCAGCATATTAAAGCATGGCGATATCGATACTAAAACTTCATTGATTACTTATTTTTGTCCCAGTAATTGACCAGACGCGAGAAGAACGCGTCTGTATCAGCTAGACAAATTATTGTCCATCGCGGCGTACTCAAAAAAGTATCAGAGCTATTTTTTTGGTGGCAAAGCAGTTATCTAGTAAGTAATAAAAGTATGTTCTTACTTATTTATATCTTTGCCATCCTCAGAGACAGGCAAACTTCTAATCAGTTCACGAATCACATCGGTTGCGGGTCTACCTGTTTGTTGGCAATATTTTTCTAATTTTTCCGCTTCCTGTGTTGCGAGATTAACTGTTATGCGTTTTACGGCCCATTTTTTATTTGTCATTATCATGCTATCTGCTGTATATTTAGATTGTCGAAAGATTGTAAGTAAAGAGGGAACCGATAAGATTATCAGAGTTTGTCTCAGGAAACAAGTAATACCATTAATATTAAAAATTGTTGTTTTGTCAAAGCATTCATAATTTTCTAAAGAAATCAAAAAACTTCACTTTATTTGTTACTATTTTGACAGCAAAAACAGCATATAGTTCCTTTTGAGGATAATAACCCCACTAATAGCATCAGTAAAGCCTGACAAGGAAATTTTATAAATGAATTGGATGACTAAATCAAGATTTCCAAACTTATTCTCTATCAAAAGGATTTGACCTTCTCTCTTAACCAAGTTCACTAAACTCACTTGGTGAGAATATCTGGTATCGCTGATGAAAATAAAGCTTTAGAATCCGTTATCAGGCTGAAATTATGGCTTACAGGTGGTTTAGGGTAGTACATACAGGTAGCGATAAATTACTTAAAAGTAGGCAAATAAGCGATCGCTCAAGATAGAATATCCATTTACATCCATTGCTGTAATCAATAAGCTAATATCTGCTTTAACCTTTAAGCTTTTGGCTGACTGCGATTAAGCTGATTGTTTCTCCGTGTTAATCTTGGGGTCAAAAAAACGGAATAGTACTCAGTTTTCTGAGTAGAACGAGGCATTTATTCTGATAAAATTTAACAGCACGATCTGTAATTTTACACAGATAAATGACCTCAAAGCAGATGTGATGCTACTTGAATGTTGTTCATAACAATATTTTCGTTTGTTTCATACTTTTACGCTAAGTCACCATAAAAATACGATAAAATTCTAGATGATTTTACCTCCTACTATCGATATAGTCTATTTAAAACCCAAAGTTTTTGTGAAATTAATTGTATTTATTCATCAAGATGTAATCCGAATTATTTTTAGCCTATTGTTACGCTAACTCTCACTATCAATGGTATTTCCACATCGAGCAATTAAAAGGAAAGTTACTACAAAAAAACCATTTAAACTCCAACCATTATTAATTGGTAAATTAACCTATACAAATGATTGTCTGTTTCAATTTTTTTGGAGTGTATTCATTATAGCCATGATTTCTGTCCTTTCAATAAACTTTATTTAGACACTAAATAAGCTCATTCTCAAACTTTATAAAAAAATTACAAAGAAAAATAGATAAGATGAGCTTTTGCTTAATTATATTGATATATAACAAGCTCAAAAGCTCAAAAAATTGTTAAAAAAAAGATTTTGATTATCGAAGTAGATCGGCTACGTTTAATTAAAACGAACTTCGTAAATAAATCTCTAGTTATTAGTACTGATTTATACCGGTAAATATCCAAATAAAATTACTAAAAACTTTGGAAATATACATACTTCATGAAATTTAAGTAAAGTGAGCTATCATCAGGGGTATGCAATAGTACAGCTTGGCAATATATAGCCAACATATCAATTGACAAGATTTGGGGCAAAATACTCTTGTTAGAGATATGCAAACTTTCGCCGTGCTGTACTAAGCGCATCACAGCTAAGTATTCTTGACTTCACTGAGCATTCAATAGTTCCGCTGGCTGCTCAGTGTTAAATTTGGTCAATATGTGAATCAAATACACATCAACTTAATTTCTCATAGCCGTAATCTGAGATTAAGGACTATGGCGATTAGTGCAACTATTCCAAATTAAATTGGGGCATAAGCTGGAGAGTGCCAAGACCCAAATCTTTGGGTGAAAGCGATCGCGTTTCAAACAAAGCCATCATATCTCGTAACTGAGGATTGCCACGGGAGGCTCCAGTTAGTCCTTTAGCAATGATTAAGCCACAGTAGCCCTTAGTATTTTTGCAGCGTTGATTCCATTTTTTTCGGGCTTCTACATGAATCGGATCTTCATCTAAAAACTCACCAAATAAGAATAATTCTTCATTTTCAGTTTGCAATATACCCAGATCGTAGCGATCGCCATCAAAAGGATTGGCACCTGGATTAAAGCAAATTGCTCTTAGCCCGTCTGCTGCTTCAATTCTTTCAATTACAGTCTTAGCCTTGGGCCGAGAAGTTTGAATTAAAATCACCGGCAAACCGTCACCCACTTGTTTGATTTCACCAGCCTTATGGTAAGTTACCCCCTTCCGGAGGCTATCCAGCATTTCCCACGACACTACACCTAAGCTGAGGAAAGAGTCTTCCGGTATTAAGTCATCTTGCAATGATTGAAAATTTGCCGAGTCAAAATTATCACTTTCTTCGTCATCAAAGCCTGCCATTTCCTCTAACTCTGCTGCTAGCTCCGGCATGGTAGAGACTGTTACAGCTACAGATTTAGTTGATTCTTCCGATTGCGGCAGAGAAATACGGTAGCGACGGCTGACGCTAGGAAAAATATCCTCATGAAGCTGACGACGGCGATCGCGAAAAAAGCGGATCAGGCTTTCGATCGCAACGAAGATTACCAATGCTTCTTCGTCATACAGAACAGATCGCAGTCCTTCTAAGGGGTGGATATTACCAAAAGTTGGGTCAATTTCTGATAATGGCAGATCCACCAAATCACTTTCTTCGTCTTCCTCCTCATCTTCGTCCTCATCAGCGCTCTCAAAGGTGAGAAACAGGCAGTCTTGCTTGAGAAACGCTTCTTCTAGATGCTCCGTTGATTCTGCATCTTCTAAAACTGCGGTACGAAACTGTTTTAAAGACTCCTCTGAGCGATAAAACAAAATTCCATACTCCATTCCCAGCATTCCCATGACTGAGGCGTAGAGCGTGCCAACATCCCACTTATTAATTTCGATTGACAAAATTTGCTGTTCTTCCAAAAATTCCCAAGGTGCTGCTTGCCAAATTGCAAATGCTTTCTCCCGCAAGATTTGTGCATACTGTGGGGGTAAGTCGGGGGTTTGACTATCGAGGATGTCAGCAAATCCGCGAAAAAGTTCGTCAATTAAAGGCAGTTCTGGCGCGTAGTCAATGGAAATATCCAAATCTTGCAGCACTCCCCGCAGGTAAAATTGGATCTCGCGGTCTTTGACTACAATTCTTTGGGGTCTGGCAGGTCTTGCCGGACTGTGGGGATGCTCCATTGCTCGCATTAAGGTACGAACTATTGCTTCTGGGCCGATATCTGAAGCTACCACGTCCATTCCACGAACCACACCTTGGGAGTAATCTACCCAAAGAATACACTCTCCTTTTTCCTCGGAGTCTGAATGCTGGTTTGGTGATGACAACGGACGGCGATCGCCCTCCCATACAGAAGGAATTTGAGTTAATTTCTTCAAGCGACGACTGGTAGAGCGATTAAAACTTGTCATAGAGTAAGTTAAAGAAGCAATTTGGAAGTAGACTTTGGGGAATAGCTAGCCTCGGATTAAGTTTTTATGGCTGCACCTGAAAGATAGTTGCTTCTGGGATAAGCCATGCTTTAACTGCAAAAATACCGAATTTGTAAACACACTGAGTCTCTCAATTCTAGAATAAAAATCTTTGGCCGCTTTTAACGGAGTGTTTACAATTTGGCATCTAAAGACATCTAAGCCGCTAGAATGGATACAAAAACACCTTGAGCAACCCAGAGGCATTAACAAGCCGATATCGGGTAAAGCTTAAAGTAATTAAGGAGTTAAAAAGCAGATGACACAAGCAATTCAGCCTCAACAACGCGGAATTCTGTTGAGCGAAGCCGCATTGCACCAGGTAAAATCCCTCCGGGACAAGCAAGGCACAGATTTCTGCTTAAGGGTAGGAGTCCGTCAGGGTGGCTGTTCTGGGATGTCTTACATGATGGACTTTGAAGACACTAGCAAGATCACCCCACAGGATGAAGTTTTTGACTATGATGGCTTCAAAATTGTCAGCGATCGCAAGAGTCTATTATATCTCTACGGTTTAATGCTCGATTACAGCGATGCTATGATTGGCGGTGGTTTTCAATTCACTAACCCCAATGCCAACCAAACTTGCGGCTGCGGTAAGTCATTTGGGGTGTAATATTGTCATTTGTCATTTGTCATTTGTCCTTTGTCATTTGTCATTTGTTCTTGAAGTTCTAATCTAAGGAAGCCTGAGCTTTTGACTTCTGTCATTGTTGCTCGTAACTAATGACTAATGACCAATGACCAATGACCAATGACTAATGACCAATAACCAATGACTAATGACCAATGACTAATACAGTTGAATCCTTATTTGATACAGGTTTGGAACGCTATAAAGCTGGAGAAACGGCAGATTCTTTAATCCCTGTATTTAAAGAAGTGTGCGATCGCGCTCCTAAAACTAGTGCTGCTTGGATTTGTTTGGCATGGTTGTATCTACTCGATAACAAACCCAACTTAGCTTACAAAGCTGCACAGAAAGCAGTCAAGTTAAATCCACAAGACCCACAAGCTAGAGTCAATATCGCCTTAGCAATGCTGGAAACCGGTCAAAAAGGTTTACGAGAACATATTGACATAGCACAACAGCTAATTTTTGTCAATGAAGAGTGGCAAGATGAAATAAAAAATAGTATTGAAGATGGTTTAAGTAGAAAACCAGATTGGCAGAGTTTGAAAAAAGTCAAAAATTGGCTGTTTGAAAAGTGAGAAGTTAGGAGTTAGGAGTTAGGAGTGAGAAGTTAAATTCAAGTCGGGAATTCTCACTTCTAACTTAGCCGTATAACTTAGTTAGCAGTCGTCAAATTTTGGGCAAGTAAACACAAGGGTAGATGAAAGATAAATTGTTAAATTGGCTAAACACAATTTTAGTTGCAGATGTTTTTTTGGTTTTATTTGGTTTTGTGTGGTTAGCGATCGCTGCGATCGGTGATTCTGTAGGAGTAAACCTGGGCTTGGATTTGTGGCATCAACTGTGGCAACCCTTATTTAACCCAGCGATCGGCATCCTCATGGGCGGTGCAGTTCTCAGTGGTATTATCAGTTGGGTTTCCAAAAAATTTCTCTCTAGTCAAGAATAAAGGGATTAGGCATTGGGCATTGGACATTGGACATTGGGGGTGGTGTTAGCAGTGCCTTTAGTCCGTGTTGAGATTATTAGAATTGGGCAGTTAAAAGTTATTCTCTTCCCAATTCCCAATTCCCAATTCCCAATTCCCAATTCCCCCTGAGTCTATGCAAGAATTTGTCTTAGTGCTGACTGTAAATTAGGATATTTGTACTCAAAGCCTGTTTCTACAGTGCGCTTGGGAAGAACTTGCTGACCTTCTAAAACTACTATAGCCCCGTCTCCTAAAAGAGCTTCAATCGCAAAACCCGGAACAGGCAACCAAGAAGGGCGATTCATTACTTGTCCCAAAGTTTGACTTAAATCTGCCATTCGGACTGGGTTAGGGGCAGTGGCATTGTATACGCCCTCTATTTCCGGTTTCGTTAAAGCTTGCACAATCAAGTTAATTACATCATCTACATGAATCCATGAGAACCACTGCCGACCACTACCAATGGGGCCACCAGCAAAGAGTTTGAAAGGCGGAATCATTTTACCTAAAGCACCACCATTGCCTAAAACAATTCCAAAACGCAGAATTACCAGCCGTACACCAGCATCTTTTACCTTTCTCGCTTCTGCTTCCCAGGCTTGGCAGACTTGGGCGAGAAAATCGTTACCAGATAGACTTGTTTCATCAAAAGTTGCCGTTTCACTGGTGCCATAGTAGCCAATAGCTGAAGCATTAATTAACACAGCTGGTTTAGGATTAGCGTTGACAATTGCTTCAACTATTTTTTGTGTGCCTAACTTCCGGCTATTGAGGATTTCTTGTTTGCGTTCTGGTGTCCAGCGTCCTTCACCAATGGGTTCTCCTGCCAGATTAACTACGCCATCACAGCTAGCAATGACACTTTGCCAAGAACCAGATGCATTTGGTGTATAGGCAACAATCTCTAGATTTGGGAAAGCCTCAGATGGAAAAACCTTTTTAGCAAAAGCGGTGTTCCGAGTTAATACTACTATTTGATCACCTTTTGCGTGGAGTCGTTTTACCAAAAGACTACCGACAAATCCTGTTGCTCCAGTAATTGCTACTTTCATTCATTTTTTACCTCAGCCAAACCCTTATTGTAAAGTTTTTGATCGAACTTTGAACCTACAACACTTTCTTTGTGGATAGAACAGATGCAACTGTATCAGGTGCAAATATTTGAATGACTTTCTGTTTAGATGCTTTGGTATTATAGGATGGACAGAGTGTTGCAAGGCGTGGGGCTATTATGGCTCGCTATACCTGTTCGTTTATTCTTTCTGTTCCTAGTGACCATCTGTTGCCGTTGCTTGTAGAACTTCTACAGGACTGTCAGTTGGATATTCAATACCATACAGGCGATTACATTATCGCTCGTCAGATTCCTGGTAATGTTCCTTTTCCTAAATTGATCACAGTAGAAGTACTGGTTGATAAATCAAAATCTACTGAAACGGAAACTCGGATGAGTATTGTGATTAAAAATGAAGAACTACCACTTCAACTAGATAATTACTGCCGACAAATGTTTGAATTTATCAAGCAGGCTATTGAAAGTAGCCGCCATTGGCATTTGATTGAAAGTATTGCAGGATAGCTTTGATAATTGAATTGACAATCCCACGGCTTTAAGCCGTGAGAGTGTCAGACTGTAATTGGTAATTAGAATTCAATCTTCCAGATCCTCGGCCATTCCGGGGTTTATTAGTGTAATGTCATACTCGCTCGAATCCGTTTGTCCCAAACGCTGAGTATTTTTTAAAAGGTAATAAATAGCACGGACTTGAGGGCCAAAAACGATCTCGTCTTCATTTCTGAGATCGTGGTTTGGTATTTTACGTCCATTAATCATCAAACCGTTGGAACTGGCCTTACCTTTGGCATCGCCATCTACAATCCGGTAATAGTAGCTATCACTATTATGCTCTCGTGGCAATCTCACTAATGTGGCATGGCGGCGGGAGACAAACTGCGACATCAAACGGATATTACACTCGCGATCTCTACCAATAGAGTAGACGGGTTGCTCCAGAGAAAATTCTTTGCGACCTTGATCGTCTTCAATAATCAGTAGATGGTTTTCATTAGTTTCTGCTGCCATTGACAAATCGGTGGAACTATGATTTAACAAGATTTGTTTAGTATCGTATTTTGCCATTTTCGCGCACCATAAGGCTGTGGTGCTAATCTAAATAAGCTTTAAAACTGCATAATACCTTGAAAGAGTAAAACTTGGTCGTTCTACTTCAGTAGCTATGATAGCTTTTGTAGGTGTCTCAACAGGCTTTGCGATCTCCATAAAACCTGAATCATGATTCAGTTTAACGAATAATTACTAATTCGTAATTCGTAATTAAAAAAGGTTAGAGTTTTTAACCTGATGATTGGGGATTGAGCGAATCCGTGTAGCTTGCTTTTGAGCAAGATTACGCCTAGCCTCTCGTCGAGAGCATACATAATTTAGTAATTACGAATTACGAATTGTCAATTTCAGATGGGAATAATTAAGATTTGTGCTGGAGAATTTCAGGTGCAGCAAAGTATTTTACGAGTGATGAGCTAATCGCCGTAATAAGATTGAATTTGTGACGACACTAACAGAGCTAAAAGCCATTAATGCAGCCGCACCAGATGGGTTAAGTACAAAACCCAGACTAGGGAACAAAACACCAGCTGCTAAAGGAATACCAACAGTATTATAGGCAAAAGCCCAGAATAAATTTTGGCGGATTTTGTTGAAGGTGGCGCGACTCAGCTGAATAGATTCGACGACATCGTTTAAGCGATCGCGCATTAGGACAATTTCAGCAGTTTCCATCGCCACATCCGTCCCGGAGTGTAAAGCAATTCCAACATCTGCCTGGGATAAAGCTGGAGCATCGTTGATTCCATCTCCTACCATTGCGACAACGGACTGGGGATTGGGTATTGGGAATTGCGTATTAGGAAGAATTTTTCCTAGTTGCCAGTCCCTAGTTCCCAGTCCCTCTTCCTGGAGAGATTGTATTGCAGCCGCTTTTTTCGCTGGGGGTACACCCGCGATCACATCAGCGCTGTCTAATCCTAGTTGTTTGGCTATGGCGCTAGCTGCTTCAGGGCGATCGCCACTGAGCAACATTACCCGTAAGCCCATTTGACGCAATTTGTCTACAGTGGATTGGGCATCTGGTCTGAGGGTATCAGAAACAGCAATTAGCCCAGCTAAAGTTCCCCCAACTGCTATGCAAACGACTGTTTTACCATCTGTTGCTAAATTCTGTGCTGCCTGTTGTGCAGTTTCACTAATGGCAATACCATGCCAACTCAACCAGTCCCAGTTACCCAAAAGTACAACTGTGTCCTCTACCACAGCAGATACTCCTAGTCCCGGTTCCGTGTGAAAGTCCACAGCCTCTAGAATAGATAACCCTTGCTTGAGTGCTTCTTGCTGAATCGCTTTTGCTAGCGGGTGGTGAGTACCGCTTTCTACGGCTGCTGCTAGTTGTAATAGAGATTGGGAATTCCTAGTCCCCAGTCCCCAGTCCCCAGTCCGCGATCCCTCAATTAACAGACAATCTGTGACGATGGGATTACCTGTGGTCAAAGTGCCAGTTTTATCAAAAACTACGGTGTCTAATTGGTGTACTTTTTCTAAAACGTCGCCGCCTTTGATTAATAAACCTCGTTCTGCGCCCATAGCAGTCCCGACAAGAATGGCTGTTGGCGTGGCAAGTCCCAAAGCACAGGGACAGGCGACTACCATAACTGCGATCGCTAGTTTTAAACTAATTAATAAAGGGGAGTGGGGAGCTTTATGTGTAGCGTGACCCATCATTTCCATGCCACCAGACATGCTGATATCAGCCCAAATATGAGTACCAAAAAAGTACCAAAAGACAAATGTTAATAAAGATGCTGTCAGCACGCCGTAGGTAAAGTAACCAGCTACTGTATCGGCTAATTTCTGTACTGGGGCTTTCCGAGTTTGGGCGGCTTCTACTAAGGCGACAATTTGAGCTAAAGTTGTATCACTTCCAGTCCGGGTTGTCTGAATAGCGATCGCTCCTGACTGGTTTATTGTCCCTGCTGTCACCGCATCTCCCGGCTGCTTAATTACTGGCACGGCTTCCCCAGTCAACATGGATTCATCCACCGTTGTTTGACCAACCACCACTTCACCATCGACAGGAATTTTATCACCTGGCAGCACTTGTAACCATTCACCAACCCGCACCTGTTCAGCAGGAATCTCTACACTAGAAGATCCCACTCCGCCTTTTTCTGGATTGGCAATCAATCGCGCTACCTGTGGCTGGAGTGCTAGCAATTTCCTAAATGCAGCAGCAGCGCGACCCCTAGCTTGTTGCTCTAATGTCCTTCCTAACAGAATAAAGCCCAGCATCATTACTGGTTCGTCAAAAAAGCATTCCCAACCCATTTGGGGAAAGAGTAACGCTACCAAACTAGCAATGTAGGCTGTCAGCGTTCCCAATCCGATCAAGGTGTTCATGTTAGGCGCATTTCGCCGCCAACCCAACCAGCCATCTACTAAAATCGGGCGACCGGGAATTAATATCGCCACTGTCGCTAATCCACAGTGAAACCAAATGTTATTTAGTATTGGCAGCACTGAGCTACCAAGATTACCAAAATGTCCACTTCCCGACAATAATAGTAAGATTGTAGCGATCGCTAACTGCCTTAGAGAAGACCGCATTTCTCGGCGTTGTCGTTCTGCTGGGTCTGGTAAAGTAGATATCTCACCTGCTACTGTGTTACTAGCTTTGCGGGGTTGAGTTGGAAATCCAACGGCTGTTAATCTTTGTGCTAGTGCATCTGCATCTACCGCACCCGTTTCTGACTCTACAACTGCTACCTCTGTGGCCAGGTTTACACAGGCATTCTTAACTCCTGGATGTTGGTTTAGCTGTCGTTCTACTGCATTCACACACCCAGCACACTTCATACCCCCAACATCGAGAATAATTTTCTCTAGGATTGGCTCAAGTTCTGGGTCTAGCTTAGTTTTTGGGATAAGTTGCATGACAAGTATTTAGATTCGCTACAGAAATTCAACGCCTGACTAAAAGCGTCTCTAATTTGAGCGTAGGCTAAATATGGAACTACGACTGTATGTAAACCCTATTAAATTTCTTAATTTATCGTACTTCGCTGAGGATCACTGACGGCTCCAGCGTACATAAGTTACATAAATGATAGCTCCAGCCTGCATTGGCATCAGCACAACCAGACTTTTCCAAAAATTGTGAATTTCCAAATTTGACATGGCACTGAAATAGCCAAAGCCCAACAATAAGAAGAGTATCCAGATCATCTGTTTACGTTTGATGCTTAGCATAGCAGTAGGCTTCAGAATTTTTTAGCAAAAATCTCTAGTTATAGCAAGGGACTGGGGACTGGGTGAAAAGTCTTTTTGTGTCTAAGTTTCATCATTTGTTGATGTCCTAACCACCAAGGCTTGTGCTATATATCTATAATTCTGTACAGAATAGTTACTTAAAAAAAAAATTTACCCAAAGGAGAGTTAATAAAAGAAAAATACATTTCTCCACTCTGTGACACCAAAACACTTGTAGAGACGGCGATTTATTGCGTCTCGAAAACCAAAATTTTTGACCAATAGCCCTTAACTGAACCGTATTGCTCTATAACCTTGATAATAAAAATAAGTATCAATTAGGGGCGTACAGGAGAATCCTAGTAAACGCCAGCGAACTAATTTACTGTGGGATGGCAAAGGATAAGGAGATAATTCAAACAGGGTCAATCCATGAATTGTCCAGAGCCAGTGTAGTTTTGCCTAAGTCCTAACTTTTTTCAAAGATACACTTAAGATTCTACACTTCACAAAGTAACTGACTGAAGTGTAAAATCTTAAGTTTTTAGAACCACCCCTGTTTATTTAGAAAGTAGGTATTTACAAATTCTTCAGGGGGCTTATTCAAATAGATCATGCCTTCAATTAAACCTATAAGTTGCATAATTAACAAGGCAATGCCGTAGGTAAAAGAACCCGCAACTACAGAAATCACCAACATGATAAAGCCTTCTGGAGCGTATCCTAGAATAAATTTATGAACCCCAAATCCTCCAAGGATAATGCCACAGTAACCAGCTAGAAGTTGTTTGGTAGGGTGACTGGGGTTGAAATTTGACATATTAAGTGCTGCTCCTTGATAAGTGAAGTATAAAAATAAAGTCTTTATTGTAATCAAACAGAATACCTTTACTTGCTTAATAAATAGATTTTTAATTTTTTCAGTACAAGTAAGCCTCAAGACCAATGATTAAAGTTAGCGTTCTTCTTTCCAGAAGATACACTAACATCTTTGGCGGCATAGCTTTAAAATTTGGCACTCCTTACTTAATCAATTTTGGTGGATTGGATGGTTGCAAACACTGGTACAGCAGTTTTGCAGATTTTCAGGTAAGACATCGATCTTGAGAATCATGAACCTCAATAATCAGCAAAAACTGCTACACCACTTTTTACAAGTCCATCAGTATTATTTCCGGGTTTTTTTACGATCGCATCAATGAAAAGATTCAGTTGTTGGCTAGAATCACCCAGATTTAGAATAAAGGCTTAACTAGATAGTTTGTTATCTATGTTAAGAGTATTCTTTAATTTGCTTCTGCCGTTATCTTATATTAGGTTTTCAGCTAGTATTTATGCTTAACAACCAAATTATAATTAGTAAATTGTCTCTACTTATGCAGATAAAAGCAGATATTTTTATTTTAAGCAACAGTATGTATTTAGTTCTAATTGCTACCTAAAATGAACAGACTTAATAATGTACCACTATTCCAGAGGCTGTGGAGGAGCATAGGAGCAAAGAGGTTGCGCGATCGCGTGTAAACTACCCCTAAAACGATCCCCAAGGCTGTCAGGGGAAGAATTTCTGACAAGCTGAGGTGAGCGATCGCAAACAACAAACTACTAATCAGAATCGATCCCCATACGGGTAAGTAGCGAGTTAGAGAAGGTAACAAAAAGCCACGAAATAGAATTTCTTCAAAAAATGGAGCTGCGATCGCGGCTGTAGAGAAAAATATGCCTAGTGCTATACCATCTTGGCTTTCTAAGGCTAGTTGCAACAAGGGGTTACTACCACCCTGTCCTTGCCATAGCTGTTGATTAATCAAAGATACCACCACAACTATAGGTAAAGCCGCGCAATAGCCCCCTAGCCCCCACAAAAACCAGTTATCTTGAAAATGGAAGCGAAACCAAAATTCTGGTAACGGAAAAAAGGACTTAAGAGAGAAATACAGCACTAACAGCGCACCTGATGCTACCAGAAAGTAACTAACTAAAACATAAAAAGCCTGAAGTCGCACATCACCCACAGGGCGAGGGATGGGGAGAAGCGATAGCAATAGAGGCACAAAAATTTGCCCCATGAAGAAAAAGCCGACGACAAAAACCTGCAAAATGGTTTCACCATCCCAAGGCGTTGACCAAGGGACATCGGCATTTTGAGCTAGTAACGAGGCTTTTCCTTTCAACAAGCGTTGAGCAAATAAGAAAATCAGCAGTATTAAACCAATTAAAGCTGCCAAGGTGGGAATAGTGCCAATAACTGCTAATTTCACCACTGCTTGAGCAGCAGATTCTTGTTGTGTAGCTTTAACTGCTGATAAAGCGTCTTGTCGTTGCTGGAGTTGGTATAGCTGAACCAAAGCAGTAGAGCGAAACCAACCTTCTAAATTCTTTTGAATCCGTTCTGGAGCATTTTGCAGCAGACGAGGAGGATTGTTCCACAGTCCACTCAATACAGCTGCGGTCTCTCCAAACTCTGGATTAATATCTGAGCGTTGTTGTAATTCGCTCCAAGTTTTGAGGGCTGTATCCGTCTGTCCTTGCTGTGCTTGTAAAATTCCCAGGCGTAAGTCTAATTCAGCCAGTAATTTTTGTAATTGCTTGAGGGATTGCTGTAACTGTTGCTTTCCCTGTTTAGAAGTTTTAGTAGTGGGAGGAACGTCCGGTAAAGGTTTCGGAGGTATGGGAGCTATTTCAGATTGAGAGCGTAATTGTGCAAGTTTGTTGTTAACTTTGTCTAAATTAGCTGCAACTGATTGACGCGCCTCCTCATACTGCTTTGTAGCGCTTTCTAGGGGCTGCTCACCCAGTATTGCTTCCCGAATTGCCTGGAGATTGTCATCACTGCTATCTTCTGATTGCCAAGCTTGAGCTTGTAGAGCAATATTGGTTTGGTACAATTCCAGGCGACTTTGGAACTGAGGTTCTTGCCAACTACCGAATAAAGCCGAAACTGCCAACAGAACTGCTATCGGCGTTAGCACAAAAAATAAAACCAACCGCTTGAGTGTCATCTATCCCCCTTTAACTGACCAGTGGAGAGCGCGTCTCCCTTGGGAATTATCGCAATAAAAAGTCAGAGGTGGATAGATATCATCAATATTATAAGTTTGCAATCGCAACCACCATGTTAAATTACAACCCATTGCACTGCTTACCCTCCGCCGAGGATCTGCCCGATTCTGACGATGAACCTGTGGATAATCAACTACAACATTTGATTCCTGGCTTGTTAGAAGCCATCTTAGCTTGGCTGTGGGCAACTCGGATGGATTGGTTTTTTGGCGTTGATATGGGGATATATTATGATCCCGAATTACCGCCGATTGTGCCCGATGGATTTTTAAGTTTAGGAGTCGAGCGAGTTTTTGATGAGAACTTGCGTTTAAGTTATGTGTTGTGGGAAGAAAAAGTAATGCCAATTATGGCATTAGAAGTTGTTTCTCACAGACGGCGTGGAGAATACACCAGCAAAAAGAAACTTTATGCTGAAATGGAGATTTTGTATTATGTTGTTTACAATCCTCAACGCCGGAGAAAACCACCTTTAGAAGTTTATCGCTTTGTAAATGGTGAATATGTATTGCAGCCAGGAAATCTTGTTTGGTTATCAGAGATAGGTTTAGCAATTGGTTATGAACGGGGAACCTATCAGGGAATTACGCGGGATTGGTTGTATTGGTATGACAAACAAGGAGTCAGATATTTAACACCAGAAGAACGAGCGATCGCTGCTGAACAACGTGCTACCACTGCTGAACAACGCACTCAAAGGCTAACAGAAGAATTACGAAAGTTGGGAATAGATCCAGATTCTTTGAGTTGAGCGTAAATATGGGGTGATTAAAGTTGATTTAGTTTGTGTTTGGCGAATACAAGCGTGCTTCGCTAATCTTATACTTGAGAAGTACGATTTTAGCAGTTACTTTTAGTAATGGTATTTAATTTTTCTTCAAATACACGTATTATTTATCTAAATTAGAATTTTCTAAGATAACACTATATTTTTAAAGTAATTTATAATGGCACATCCTAATATTGATCAAAGAAGGCATTATGTCAAAATATTATTAGATAAAGGTGTATATATCGATTTCAAAATGAAACTAGAAATTGGTATTATTTTTGCTTGTAGTCATAGTGCAATAACAGCCGATATTTTAGCTCTCACTAGAAATCCAAATTTGCCTACACCGCATGTTTCGCAAAATATGAGAAAGAAAATTCGCCAACGTGATGGTATTTTATGCCAATATTGTGGAAGTAAATCCTTACATAAAGAATATGTGGTCGAACATGTTATACCTGCCTCAATAGGTGGAGTAGCAAAGCCTTATAATCTTGTAATAGCTTGCCAATCTTGTAACAGTATAAAAGGAAAATCTGTTTGGATACCAAATAACATTGAGGCAATTACAAAGGATTATTCTGAATGGCGTATATATATTATGGAACTTGCTACAAACTATCAATAAATTATATAATTTTAACAATAAAAAACTAAAATATTTTAATATACGTATTTTATAGTAAAAATTAATACAAATAGCTACCCAAGTATTTTAACTTTTCCCTGACATAAGTACGAAATGATTTGAGCAAAGCAATTTCACCGATACTTTTACTCTGCTCAATAAATCTGCTTATCTCACTCACTGATACTATAGGAAAGGCAATACTAAACTTACACTCGACATATTGCCCCTCTATCAACTGATAAAATTTTAAATTTTGTCCATCATATCTCCAAAGTTCAGTTACACCCAACGCTGAATAAATTCCCAATTTGTTAACTGAACTACTGGTAATGTCAATCTCAATTGCTAAGTCAGGCGGCGGATCTGTTTCTAAATCTAAAGTTTGCTTACCCCTAATAGCTAGTTCATTCTGGATATAATAGCAAGTATCTGGTTCTATGCCTTGCTTTGATATTTTCCGCTTTAATGTTGTAGAACCAGCGCTTCTAATTTCAATTCCTAATTCTTCAGCTAAAATTAGAATAAAACGGTCAAATTGAATTTTGGGGTTTTCGTGTTCAAAAAGTGGAGTCATGATTTCTAAAACACCCCAGTCATAAGCAAAGCGAGAACCTCTATCTTCGCCTGTATCTCTCAGCAAGGCTTCAAAGGTTTCCCAGCTAATGTTATGTAGCACTGTTCTTTGTTCACCAACCGTTGACTTGACAAGCATATTAAAATAGTTCGTAATTCGTAATTCGTAATTCGTAATTAATATTTTAAGCTATCTTTCCACGCACCCAAGTGCTGAAGGATTGTATCAGATCAATTTCATCCATAGTTTTACTTTGCTGGATAAATCTATTCATTTCACTAACAGAAATTAAAGGGAAAGCGATACTCGACTTAATTTCAATATATTCGCTTGCTACTAATTGATAAAATTTTAAAAATTCACCGTCATATCTCCATAATTCTCCTACACCTAAAGCTGCATAAATATTAAGCTTATTAATAGAACTGCTAGTAATATCAATTTCAACTGCTAAATCTGGTGCTGGATCTGTTATTAAATCTAATTCTTGTTTACCTCTAATTAGTGGCTCATTTTGAATATAATAGCAAGTATCGGGTTCTATTCCCTTTGTTATTGGTTTACGTTTCAATGTTGTAGAACCAGCACTTCTAATTTTAGTTTTTAATTCCACTGCTAAAGCGAATATCAAGCGGTCAAACTGAATTTTAGGATTTTCGTGTTCAAAAAGTGGAGTCATGATTTCTAAAACACCGCAGTCATAAGCAAATCTTGAGCCTCTGTCCTCACCTGTATCTCTCAGCAAGGCTTCAAAGGTTTCCCAGCTAATGTTCTGTAGCACTGTTCTTTGTTCAGCAGGCGTTGACTTGACAAGCATATTACAATACTTCTTCTGTCAGGATGTTAGATAAAATCCCGATAATTTTACCTATGTTATTAATATAATACTCGCTCAAGTCAGTTTCAATCACTTGCCCAATGAGCTTAAAAACTTTAGTTGCTCCTGTAAATAATCCAGATAATTAAATTGTGCCAACTATTAGCAAGATATGTTGCTGATATTTGGCACAATTACTATCTAAATATTTTGTAACTTTAAGCAAGGAAACCTGCAAAAAAGTCTAGAGTTTCTTTCAGTGCTTTGATGAAAATATCAATTTCCTCGCGGGTGTTGTAGAAAGATAAACTTGCTCGTGCGGTTGCAGCAAGGTCTAAGTAACGGTGTAATGGTTGTGTGCAGTGGTGTCCAGAACGGATGGCAACGCCTTCTTGATCTAATAATGTAGATAAGTCGTTAGCGTGGACTTCTCCGGCTGTGAACGAAGCGAGAGCGGCTCTACCTTCCCCTTTAGCATTTGGTTTGGGGCCGTAAATTCTAATTTTGGGAATTTGCTCTAATTGCTGGAACAAATAAGCTGTTAATTCTGCTTCGTAGGCGTGGATTTTATCCATACCGATACTGCTAAGATAATCTATTGCAGCACCAAGTGCGATCACTTCTCCAATTGCAGGTGTACCAGCTTCAAATTTATGCGGTAATTCTGCATAGGTTGAATGCTCAAGATACACTTCTGCAATCATCTCACCACCACCAAAAAATGGTGGCATTGATTCCAATAATTCTAACTTGCCATACAGAAATCCTATCCCGGTTGGAGCGCACATTTTATGACCAGATGCTACCAACCAATCACAATCTATCTTCTGCACATCTACAGGATAGTGGGGAACACTTTGGCAACCATCAACTAAGAATTTAGCACCATATTTGTGTGCGATCGCAGCAATTTCTTCCACTGGATTAATGCAACCCAAAGTATTAGAAATATGCACCACTGACACCAGCTTAGTTTTGTCGGAAATCAGCTTTTTAAACTGTGACAAATCAAAAGTTTCTTCTGGTGTTAATTCTACAAATTTCAGTACTGCACCCGTTTTTTGTGCCACCAATTGCCAAGGCACAATATTACTGTGGTGTTCCATCACCGACAGAATAATTTCATCCCCAGGCTGCAAATTATTCATTCCCCAACTGTAAGCTACTAGGTTAATCGCCTCACTTGCGTTGCGGGTGTAAACGATTTCTTGACGGAATGCAGCATTGATGAATTTGGCAACTTTATCTCTAGCACCTTCATAAGCATCAGTAGCTTTAGCACTCAGAGAATGGGCACCTCGATGCACGTTAGCATTATATTGCTCGTAATAGTCCCGCAGGGTATTTAATACGAATAAAGGCTTTTGCGAAGTCGCAGCATTATCGAGATAAACCAGGGGTTTCTCGTTGACTTCCTGATGCAATATCGGGAAGTCAGCGCGAACTTTATCAGCAAGGGTTTTGGTAGGAGTAAAAGTCATTGGTAGATTACGTTATTACTCATTAGTCAGGGACTTGAGATTATTCACTGTGTTTAAAAGGATTTCTCGCAGAGAGGGAATCGGTATTTGGTTGATAACTTCAGCAGCGAAGGCGTTAATTAACAACTTCCGAGCATCGTTTTCATCAATTCCCCGACTTTGCAGATAAAATATTTCGTCATCTTCTAATTGGCTAACAGTAGCACCGTGAGCGCATTTAACATTATCTGCCGTAATTTCCAATTGGGGTTTGGTATCAACTCTGGCTTTCGATGATAGTAGCAAATTGCGATTCAACTGGGATGCATTTGTTAACTGCGCTGGTTTAGGTACAAAAACTTTACCATTGAACACTGCATGAGCGCGATCGCCTACAATACATTTATGCAATTGGTCACTTGTACCGTGAGGATAGTTAAGTGCGATCGCACTGTGAGTATCAGACAACTGCTTACCAGTAATCACCGTCAAACCATTGAGAGTAGTTTGTGTCTGCTCACCAGTTTGCAAAATTTCTAAATTGTGCCGTGACAACTTCGCACCTAAAGTTATGGCATGACAAGTATATCGGCTATCACGAGCTTGTGCGATCGCAGTTTTCCCAATATGAAAAGCCTCTGCACCTTGCCATTCAACCCTAGTGTGGCTCACTTGGGCATTGTCACCAACCCAAACTTCCGTAACCGCATTGGTAAAGTAAACTCCATCCTCCGCGCTCTCTGCGCCTTGGCGGTTCGTATACTCTTCAACCAACGTCACCTGCGAACCACTTTCCGCCACCACCAAACAACGCGGCTGCGAAATCGTCGCTGTCTCACCCGCAACCGAAATAAACACCAAATGAATTGGTGTCTCAACCACCACATTCTTCTTCACCCACACCACAGCTGCATCAGTTATCCCAGCCGTATTGAGAGCAGTAAAAACTTCTTGCGCTCCCTCAGCTTGAGCTAAATACTGCCGTACACCTTCCTGCTCAACCGCAGACAAACCAGCCAAATTACTCACCACAATCCCAGATGGCAAATCTGAAACTGCGGATAACTCCGGCGCAAAAACGCCATTCACAAATACCAAACGACTATTAGCCGCCTCTGGCAAAATATCAAATTGCAAAGACGCAAAATTTCCCGCCTCTACATTAAATTGCACCTTTCGCAAGGACGACAAATCAGTAAACCGCCATTCTTCCTCGCGGGTGGTGGGAATAGTCGAGTGGCGTACCCAATTTGCAGCACTTTGGCGTAATTCCTGCAACCAACCTTCTGTTTTAGTCGCCGTTACTTGATTTAACAACCTAGTCAGATAATCATCTCTATCTAACATCGATGTCAAACTGACTGCATTTGAATTAGGTATTGCACTAGGAGATACTTGAATATTCATTACACACCCACCTCAGCAGCAAATTCTTCTAGCACCCAGTCATAACCGCGAGACTCTAATTCTAGTGCCAGTTCCTTACCGCCACTCGTAATAATCCGCCCTTGTGCCATCACATGCACAAAATCAGGCACAATATAATCAAGTAATCGCTGGTAGTGAGTAATCAAAATTGTCGAATTTTCTGGACTTGCCAGTTGATTTACCCCATTCGCCACAATTCGGAGCGCGTCAATATCCAAACCTGAATCAGTTTCATCCAAAATTCCTAACTTTGGTTCCAGCAACGCCATTTGCAGAATTTCATTCCGCTTCTTCTCACCACCAGAAAACCCTTCATTCAAACTCCGACTGAGAAAACTGGAATTCATCTTCACCACATCCAGCTTTTCCTCAATCAAATCGTCAAAATCAAAAGCGTCTATTTCCTCTAAACCTTGCGCCTTCCGACGGGAATTGTACGCCACCCGCAAGAAATCCAAATTGCTCACACCCGGAATTTCTAACGGAT
Organism: Nostoc sp. DedVER02; assembly: GCF_034530675.2. Classification (NCBI taxonomy): domain Bacteria; kingdom Bacillati; phylum Cyanobacteriota; class Cyanophyceae; order Nostocales; family Nostocaceae; genus Nostoc; species Nostoc sp. DedVER02. The sequence continues at coordinate 105,586 of NZ_JAVRCP020000020.1, read as the reverse complement.
ACTGAAACGCCAAAAATACACCACTTCTGGCTCGTTCCTCCGGCTCCAACTCCAACAAATTTTGCCCCTGGAAAATCACTTCACCGCCAGTCACCTCATACGCCGGATGCCCAGCCAACACCTTAGAAAAGGTACTCTTACCAGAACCATTCGGCCCCATGATCGCATGAATTTCACCCGATCGCACCTCAAGATTCACACCCTTCAAAATCGGTGTCCCATCAACATTAGCCGTCAGATTTCTAACCGACAGCACAACTTCACTATTTTCAATAATCATCTTCTCTCCCTTCTCTCTTCGCGCTCTTCGCGTCTTCGCGGTTCGTTATTCTTCCAAAAGATAAACACAGAACACCGATGTCCCTGTGTTTATCCTTCCTTCCACTTATCCAACACTGCCTTCCAACTTCAAACTCAACAACTTATCAGCTTCCACAGCAAACTCCATCGGTAGCTGATTAAAAACATCCTTACAGAAGCCGCTAACCATCATCGAAATCGCATCCTCTGCTGAAATGCCCCGTTGAGCAAAGTAAAATAACTGATCTTCCCCAATCTTGGAAGTAGAAGCTTCATGCTCTACCTTCCCAGTGTTATTTTGCACCTGAATATAAGGGAAAGTATTCGCATGAGCATTATCCCCAATCAGCATCGAGTCGCACTGAGAATAATTTCTCGCTCCTTTAGCCGTCGGATTTACTTTCACCAAACCCCGGTAACTATTACTAGAATTACCTGCGGAGATTCCTTTAGAAATAATTGTACTGCGGGTATTCTTACCAACGTGAATCATCTTTGTACCCGTATCAGCTTGCTGCATATTATTTGTCAGCGCCACCGAGTAAAACTCACCCACAGAGTTATCACCCACCAAAACACAGCTAGGATATTTCCAAGTAATTGCCGAACCTGTTTCTACTTGAGTCCAGGAAATCTTGGAATTAACGCCCTGACACAAACCGCGCTTGGTGACAAAGTTGTAAATACCGCCTTTACCATTAGCATCTCCAGCGTACCAATTTTGCACGGTGGAATATTTAATTTCCGCGTTATCCAGAGCGACAAGTTCCACAACGGCGGCGTGCAATTGGTTGCTGTCATACATTGGTGCGGTGCAACCTTCAAGGTAAGAAACATAACTACCTTCTTCGGCGACAATCAAAGTCCGCTCAAATTGTCCCGTGTCACCAGAGTTGATGCGGAAATAGGTAGACAGTTCCATTGGGCATTTTACGCCTTTAGGAATATAGACAAAAGAACCATCGCTAAAAACAGCGGCATTCAAAGCGGCAAAGTAGTTGTCAGCGATGGGAACAACGCTACCCAAGTATTTTTGGATCAATTCTGGGTGTTCTTGCAACGCTTCCGAAATCGAGCAGAAAATAACGCCATCTTCCGCTAGCTTTTCTTTAAATGTAGTGGCGACAGAAACGCTATCGAAAATGGCATCGACGGCGACATTTGCCAGTCGCTTCTGTTCAGATAGAGAAATGCCTAACTTTTCAAAGGTTTCTAAAAGGGTTGGATCGACTTCATCCAAGCTGTTGAGCTTTTCTTTCTTGCGTTTTGGCGCTGAGTAATAAATAATATCCTGATAATTAATTGGCGGATACTTGACATTGGGCCAAGTCGGTTCCGTCATTTTTTGCCACTGGCGATAAGCTCTGAGGCGAAAGTCCAGCATGAACTGCGGCTCATTCTTCTTAGAGGAGATCAAGCGGATAACGTCCTCGTTTAGTCCACGCTCAATTGTGTCGGCTTCAATATCGGTGATAAAGCCGTACTTGTAAGGTTGGTTGACTAAGGTTTTGACAGTGGCACTCATCAGTAATAATCTCTCGTGTTCGGAACTCTTTTAAGATGGGAGACGGGCTGCGGCTAACCGATTCCCATCTCCCGTTACGGAATGGTTACACGGCTGCTAGAATAGTGGTGGAGAGTAAAACAACAGCTATGTTGTTTAATCTATCTTCATTTTACGCTAAATTAACAACAACAATGTTGTCAAAGTCAAACAATTTTGGATTTTAGATTTGCAATTTGGGATTGAAAAAGGCCACAAAGGTGCTTGGCTCAAGGATTTTAGATTGACGATCGCGTAGCTGGGCATATACCAGAAAACTTTTTTAATCCAAAATCGTTCGACTGAGCGAAGTCGAAGTCCAAAATCCAAAATCCAAAATCGGCACGGTCAAATTTTCAAATAAATTTTTGGGACGTTCGCTGAACGTTTCGCACCAGAAGATGGCGACTACCCACCAGTCCTCAACCAAGCAAGATATCCTAGAATATCTGCACAAACATGAAAAAGCAACGGCTTTGGAGCTAGCTGAAGTTTTAGACGTAACCCCTCAAGCGATTCGTCGCCATCTCAAAGATTTGGAGACGGAGGAGCTAGTTTTGTATTCGACATCAGTGCAGGCGGCGGGGATGGGGCGGCCGCAGCATCTTTATGAATTGAGTCGTCAAGGACGCGATCGCTTGCATCGAACAATGAGCGATCGCTTTGGTGATGCAAGCGGAAATTTTGCGGTTTCGCTGCTAGACACCTTAGCCGAAACGGTAGGAGACGACCAATTTAAATCGATTTTAGAGAAACAGTGGCAGCGCAAAGCTAAAGAATACCGCGATCGCGTCGGTAACGGTTCACTGCGAGAGCGTGTAGCCAACTTAGTCGAGTTGAGAAAAGCGGAAGGCTTCATGGCAGAGTATCACGCTGTTGATGTAAATGACTCCTTTGAGTGCGATCGCTTTATCTTAATGGAGCATAACTGCGCTATTTCCAACGTTGCCGAGTCTTTCCCCAGCATTTGTGGTCACGAATTAGAAATGTTTGCAGCTGTATTACCAGATTGTACCGTAGAGCGCACCCACTGGATTATTGATGGTGAACATCGTTGTGGCTATTTAGTACAAGTTCGTCATTAGTCATTTGTGAAAACTACTACCCAATTTCCAATTCCCAATTCCCAATAATCAACTAAATTTTAGATAGCGTTATGGACGTACCAACACAGCAACCATCAGCACAATTTTTAACTCTGGAAGAGTCAGCAAAAGTAGATGCGGCTTTGTTGTCTTCTTCAGAAAAGTTTTTAACAAGATTGACAATTTCATCACTGAAACTTTTGAAGCATATCGCTCAAGAACACGGTGTTGCTATTGAAGATTTAACAGCACAGCAACTAATTTCTTGGTTTGAAAAAGATGGCAGAATTCGCCGTGAGCAGGGAATTGAAGCTTCATATCTGAAATGGTAATTTGTCTAACAAATTTTCCAATTTTCCTGCGATATCATGCGTTTTTCCTAGCTTGGTGGTTGAGTTTCCAAAACCTCATTTTTCTGCAATAAAACATTAGTTGCATTAACTACAATTTGTGCCGATCCTGTGAAAAACGATCGCTCGATAGTCCCTGGAACATCGCTAGGTTGATGATAGTGCGGAGTTCGTAAGTTTGCGGTATCTGTCACCAGAACAGCACCCACGCCTTGATACCAAAATGGTGCATGATCGCTACGTAGAGTGTCTGGTGTCAGTAAACCTTTAAATGGAATTGGTAGTGTTAAAACTGCTGGCAAATTTGATTCCTGTTTATTCAGGGCGGTTGAGGGGAGCATCTGTGAGCTTTGAAAAGCATTCAGCAAAGTCAAATGTTCTGTATCACCAACTACTGCCAAAAAGTCGCCCTTGTCGCTAGGTGGTGTAACAGGCAACCCGGCAGGGTATTTTTGACACCCAGGAGTGTAACAAGCATAACCTACCATATCCATAACGATCGCTCCGCCCAAGTTTTGCAAGCGTGCTGTTTTGCTCACAAAAGCCTGACTACCTAAAAGTCCTGCTTCCTCTTTGTCAAAAAAAGCTATTTGTAACGTCCGTGGTGTGGGATGAGAACCGAGCAACCTTGCAACTTCCAGCACCACAGCTACACCACTGGCATTATCATCAGCACCAGGGGATAAGGCAACAGTATCGTAATGTGCAGCGACGAGAATTGCTTTAGCAGCTTTGTCAGTTCCTACACGTTCGGCAAAAATATTCACACCCTCAGAGAACTTTTCTAATTTAGGTTTCCAGCCGAATTTTGTGAGTTCAGTTGTGATATAAGTGCGAGTAAGCGATCGCTCTTTTATCGTGTAGCGCTGAAAATTCAATTTTTGGATATGACTTAACAGCTTGTCAGTAGACACTAGTGGCGCACTGTCAACTTCTTTTAACTCTGGCTTTGGTTGGGTTGTTTCCACTGCTGGAATGCGCTCAACAATTTCTGGTGACGGACGCTGTTCAAAAAATGTGCTACCTCTGCTACCCAACGCAGCAACTGCTACTAGCACCAACAGCATCAGCCAAATCCATTTTTTCATGTAGATTTATTCTTGGCTTTCAGACTTAGGGTAGCGCGAATCCCAATCAGTCCACTTTTATTAAAAGAGAAAATTTTTAGTTAGTAAAGAGGCTATATGCTCATCTTGAGTCTTATTGCAATGATTTTTGCAAAATATCCCAAAAGTACTCAAAGGCTACTTCTTTAAACAAGAATTTCTTCACATTCTGTTGGTTTGCAAAGAAAGTCATTCCCAAGGGTTGCAGAAAAAAAGCCTATCCATCATCAGCTAGAGGATTACTATTTGATATTTGAACGAAATTAGGTATTGTAGCGTGTGTTAGAACGGAGTTCGTAACGCACTATTATCACGGCTTTGATGCCGTACTCTTTGCGCTCACATTCTACGGGTATTTTCTCCAAATCAAACCTGATTTTTATATATAGAATTACTACTTGATTTTTGAACGGAATTAGGTATTGTAAAGTGTATTAGAACGGAGTTCATAACGTAATATTGTCAAGGGTTTGATGCCGTACTATCCACGCTCACATCCTACGGATATTATCAGAAATCAAACCGGATTCCTTGATAAATATGGATTCTTAATACTGAAGTAAAAATCAAGTTTTACAGTTCGTCTTTTGACAGAGAACACAACTTGATTTAAAGTGCCCCACTAGAGGAGTGCTGAGTACTGAGTACTGAGCAAAGAAAAAGAGAAAGCAATTTCTTCTTAGATTCTTCAAAATCTTTATTCTGACACTCAGGACTCATGACTCAGAACTCAGGACTTTTTTTATGGTAGATTTGCTGCTGATCTCAATTCTGGGGTTCCTGGGGAGTTTTGGGCATTGCTTTGGGATGTGTGGCCCCCTAACAGTGGCGTTTTCCCTATCTCATCAGCCGAAAGGAACATTACCCTCAGAAAAGTCAAACACTTGGCGACAGCAATTAAAATTTCATCTCCTGCTAAACTTGGGGCGGATGTTAAGTTACGCTTTAGTCGGTGCTGGCATTGGGGCGCTGGGTTCGGTATTGCTGCAAGGTGGACAGCTAGCGGGTGTTGGCAGCGACTTCCGGCGCTGGATGGCAATTATAACTGGTGTGATGCTGATTTGGTTTGGCTTAGGACAAGTAAAACCCGATTTACTGCCACGCATTCCCGTGTTACACCCCTTATTGCAAGGTAGCTTACACGATCGCCTCAGCACAGGAATGGTTAAGCTTTCCTTTAAAACTAAATGGTGGACACCAATGCTTTTGGGAATGACTTGGGGTTTAATGCCCTGTGGTTTTCTCTATGCTGCCCAAATTAAAGCCGCTGAAACTGGCAATTTATGGATGGGTGGGGCGACTATGCTGGCTTTTGGACTAGGAACCCTGCCCACAATGTTGGGTGTAGGCGTTTCCACATCATTGGTAAGTAAAGACAGGCGCAGTCAGTTATTTCGATTAGGCGGTTGGGTAACGCTCACCATTGGCATTATCACCTTGTTGCGGACTGGTGACACAATGGTAGATTACACCGGACACGCTGCTTTATTCTGCTTAATTTTGGCGTTAATTGCCCGTCCTATTAGTGGGTTGTGGGCATCACCACTGCGTTACCGTCGTGCCTTGGGCGTGGGTTCTTTTGTGCTTTCTGTAGTTCACACCATCCACATGATAGAACACTCATTGCAATGGAATTTTGCCGCCTTTTCTTTTATGCCGCCAGAATTTCAATTGGGTATGGCTGCGGGTGCTGTAGCATTGATATTAATGTCCCCCGCCGCTTTTACGAGTTGGGAATCTTTGCAGAAATCTTTGGGCAAGCGTTGGCGACAGATTCATCTATTGGGTGTACCAGCCTTGCTCTTGAGTGCCATTCATGCTGTGTTGATTGGTTCCCATTATTTGGGTTCCTGGCAATCAACTTGGGGAAATAAATTAGCGGTAGTACTGATGGTAATTATTACCTTCAGTGTATTGATGGTGCGATCGCGCTTTTTTTGGTCAAAGTTAGCCGTAGAAAAGTTTTATGTTCCCCCAACCAAATCGCGGTAAATTATCCTTATTTTCTGGCTCTATTTCAACTAGTCAAAAACAAAGGCATTACCTACTCAATAGCCAATCCTGGCATCAAGGAAAAATAAAGTATTTATTATTCCTGAGTTGCTTAGTTATATCAATAACTAATCTTTCCCCTGCATCTGCTCATAAGGTGGAAGCTACTGGAGATGTTGGTGGTACTCTCCACATTGAACCAAATGATAATCCCCGGGCTGGAGAACCTACCCAAGCCTGGTTTGCCCTTACCCGCAGAGGTGGAAGGGTGATTCCTCTGTCACAGTGTAATTGTCGGTTGGCTGTTTATGCCGAACCTTATGCAACCGGAGAGCCACCACTGCTAGAACCACAGTTAGAAGCTGTAGCAGCTGAACGTTATCAAGGCATTCCAGGTGCTGAAATTACCTTTCCCAAGCCAGGTATTTATGAGTTGCAACTAAATGGTAAACCAGTATCTGGGGCAAGATTCAAACCCTTTCAATTCAAATTTGAAGTTACTGTGGCAGGTGGCTCAACACAAAATACACAAAATCTGCGAGATGTCAATAGTAATGGTGATTTAGTAGAGGGTGATTCTCAGAAATTACCAATTTGGGCGATCGCACTTCCCATCCTCGGATTTATCGGCATCTTAGTTGTCGTACTGCGAAGTATGAGAGGGGGTAGGGAGTAGAGGCAGGGGGCAGAGGGCAGGGGAGCAGGGGAAGAATAACTATGGTTATTGAGCAATTTCCTATTCCCCATTCCCCATTCCCCATTCCCTACTTGTGCCGCTTTTGATGCCACTGCCATGCATGAGCGACAATATCTTCAATGGATGGATACTGAGGTTGCCAGCCTAAAATTGTTCTAGCTTTCTCACTAGTGCCAATGAGAATTGGGGGATCACCAGGACGGCGATCGCGTTCTTCAACTGCGATCGATGTTCCTGTCACCTGTTCGGCGGCTGCAATCACTTCTCTGACAGAGAAGCCGCTACCATTACCTAAATTAAAAACTTCGCTATCGCCACCTTTTAATAAATATTCCAATCCTAAAATATGAGCATCTGCTAAGTCATTAACATGAATATAATCACGAATACAAGTACCATCGGGCGTGGGGTAATCAGTGCCGAAAATTGAAATAGATTTTCGTTTGCCTAAAGCTGCCATCAGCACCAAGGGAATCAAATGGGTTTCTGGATTATGATCCTCACCGAGTAAACCATTGGGATTAGCACCAGCAGCATTAAAATAGCGAAAACGCACTGATTGAAAACCATAAGCAGCATCAAAATCGGAAAGAATCCTCTCTACCATCAACTTTGTAGCGCCATAAGGATTAATCGGATTTTGGGGATGGTTTTCTGGAATAGGTACAAATTCCGGTACACCATAAGTAGCACAGGTAGAAGAAAAGACAAATTTCTTTACAGATGCCGTCAGCATCGCTTCTAACAGCGTGAAAGTACCAAGGACATTATTGCGGTAATATTTAGCTGGGTCAGTCACCGATTCTCCTACGTAGGCGTAGGCAGAAAAGTGCATCACAGCAGAAATCTCGCGGGTTTTAAATAGGTGATCTAGCAAAGCGCGATCGCCTGTATCGCCTACTACCAGTTCTACCTGTAAAACTTTCTCTACTAGGTCACGATGCCCATAGACTAGATTATCAAGTATGACAACGTTATAACCCGCTTGCTTCAAAGCAAGCACCGTATGGGAACCAATATATCCGGCTCCCCCTGTTACCAAAATGGTAGGCTTTCCAAGCGACATAGTTTTATCCTTTTGAGTGGATTACTCAATTAATTTAGTTTACCGGTGCCACATTACTCTTCTGGAAAATTATAAATAATAGACGCAGTGTTAAAAATTTGAACTAAAATCACTACGACGGTAGTCTTTGGTGTGAGGTTTGAAGTATTTTAAGTCAAACAGTACGATTACAATTTGACAATAAAATAAATCCATTTCCCGAAACTTCTAGGTTGACCCTTACGGGTGGCGCTTCTAGCGTCGCGGCGAAGAAGTCACTAGTTGTTTTATACAGGGAAACCATGCAGGACAGATTCTCTTGGGGAGTCGCTTCTTGTTCTGTTCAGAGAAGAAGCGGCGTAGAAACCCCTAGCAAGGCGGACTGTCTTAACACCACACTGGCTTACTGCACCAGAAAATTTGAGAGTTAATCTATGTTTCTATTGTTAAGCCGAGTACTGCTGTGGCTGCTGATTGGCACTATCGTATATTCTCTGTTCCAGCGATTTTATCCCTCTGGAACTTTTGTCGGGCGATTAATCCTAGTCGTGATCTTGGTAATCGTAGCCCTATCATTTCTTAACCCCAGTGAACCAGCTGTGGCCTCGTTGTGGAGAATGCTGTCTTTTCCACTCAAGCCTCTGGGAGCTTCTGTTTTACTGATGATTTTGGCTGCTCAAAAAATCAAAGGAGGCGGAATAGATAAACCAGGGGGATACTTGATAGGTTGGGCATTGACAATTTTGCTGTTGGCAAGTACACCAGCAGTTGCCTATTTCCTCTATAGGGCACCTCTAGCAATGACAGGTGGAACTTATGTAGCAACTGCTGCACCAACATCCGGGACACTAGTGGCATTAGGGCAACCAACTGCCACGGCAAGCATTTCAGATGTAAGGGGAGATAGCATTCTTTCTTATAATCTGAGAGTGCCTCCCTACCTGTTACAAGGAAATCCTCAAGATATTCGTACCCGAGGTTTACGACTTGAAGACTTTGTACCAAATTCGGAAACGTTGCAATTGACAACAAGAACTTGGGAAAGTTATCTCGTTGAAATTTACAGGTTCTTGCGTGTTCAACGGTAATAAAGTAGAAGAGAAGTCAGAAATCAGAAGTCAGAAGTCAGAATACAGAATTCAGAATGTAAGAGGCTCGATAGCGAACAACGAGCCTCTGACTCGCTAATAGTGCAGCTGCGCTATTAGTGGGAGAGTTAAACCCGTTTATTCACCCTACGGGAAAGCTAAGAGCTAACGGGTGACGCTTGTCCCTACCTAGCACAGCACTAACGGCAGTTAGACAGAATTAAATTCTGTAGCTTACTTCCCTGAACGGGTATTCTGGCTCCTGAATTCTTTCTTGTTAATTTACAAGCAATATTCCCTTTAAATAGCTGCCTGCTTGGACTAGCAGTTAATCTAGGATGATAAAGTTGCAAAATTGCTTTAATGGCAAAATCTCGACGAATCGCTAAACTCATTGCTTACCTACGACCCCATTGGCGGGAAGCGTCATTAGGCATTCTCGCTTTATTGTCTGTCAATGCACTAGGCGTTTATATCCCTTGGTTGATTCGTGCTGGTGTTGACAAACTCTCGACAACCTTTAGCTGGAACGAAATACTACATTATGTAGTAATTATTGTATTACTCAGTTCGGCGATGTGGCTAATGCGGATGGCATCACGAATTTGGCTATTTGGGGTAGGTCGTCAGGTGGAATTTGACCTGAAACAACGGATTTTTGAACACTTGCTCAAGCTGGAGCCGGCTTATTTTGCCAGTAATACTGCTGGTGATTTAATTAATCGGGCTACCAGTGATGTGGACAATATCAAACGGTTATTGGGTTTTGCCGTTTTGAGTTTGGCAAATACGGTGTTTGCCTACGCCCTGACACTGCCAGTAATGCTGGCGATTAGTGTGGATCTGACGCTAGCATCTCTGGCAGTTTACCCTTTTATGCTCTTGTTGGTGAGTTTATTTAGCGATCGCTTACGCAAACAACAAGCAGAAGTCCAAGAGCAACTTTCTGACATCAGCGAACTCATCCAGGAAGATATTAGTGGCATTGCCTTAATCAAAATCTATGCCCAAGAAGCAAACGAGCGTCGAGCCTTCTCCAAAAAAAATCAACAACTATTGACTGCTAACCTAGAACTAGCAAAACTCCGCAATACATTGTTTCCGCTAATTGGTGGGCTAGCTAATGTCAGTTCGTTGGTAATTATCTGGCTAGGGGCTGCACGCATGGCTTCTGGGGCGCTTCAGGTTGGCGACTTTTTAGCACTGTTAATTTATGTAGAGCGTCTAGTTTTCCCCACGGCCCTTTTAGGATTCACAATTACTGCCTACCAACGGGGTGAAGTTAGTATAGATCGCCTTGAATCTATTCTCTCTGTGACACCGAAAATTCAAGATGCAGGCGATGCCATCCATTTACCACTGGCTGAACTTAAAGGGGAAGTAACTGCTAAAAATCTCACCTACACTTACCCTGGTTCCACTACTCCAGCTTTAGATAACGTTAATTTTACTATTGCTCCAGGAGAAACCGTAGCCATTGTTGGGGCAATTGGTTCCGGGAAATCCACTTTAGCCAATGCTTTACCGCGCTTGTTGGATATTGAATCAGGACAATTGTTTTTAGATGGGCTGGATATTACTAAAATAGCTTTGACAGATTTACGAGGTGCGATCGCCTACGTTCCTCAAGATAGTTTTCTATTTAGCACTACAATCAAAAATAATATTCGCTATGGCGATCCCATTAGCGAACAAGAACAGATAGAATCTGTTGCTAAACTTGCCCAAATTGAATCAGAAATTAACACTTTTCCCCAGCAATATGAGACTCTTGTTGGTGAACGCGGTATTACTCTTTCTGGCGGACAACGACAACGTACTGCTTTGGCTAGGGCGATGCTGGTTAATGCTCCAGTGTTAATTTTGGATGATGCCCTCTCTAGCGTGGATAATCAAACAGCCACGCAAATCCTCAGAAATCTCTCTAGTGGTACTGTACGTAAAACAGTAATTTTCATCACCCATCAATTATCGGCAGCAGCAGCAACTGATCGAATTTTGGTGATGGAAAAGGGAAAAATTGTTCAGGTAGGCAATCACTTAGAACTTTTGCAACAACAGGGTTTATACAGAACCTTGTGGAGCCAGCATCAAATTGAAGAATTACTGCATTAAAGTTTGTTTTGACCCAAAAGGATATTTCAAAAGAAGAATTCAGAATTCAGAACTCAGGAGTCAGAATGGGCTAAACCTTAGCTAATCGCTAACAGAATTGAATTGTGTGCGATTGGGTAATGAATGAATATTGGTTTAAAATCTTGTCTGCAAGTGGCGCGAAAAAATTAAAATATTCTCACCTTAAAACTCTATCCATAAAGGGATAGAGTATTCTGAATTCTGACTTCTGAATTCTGACTCCTGAATTCTGACTCCTGAATTCTGACTCCTGTTTTATTGCTTGCAGGGTAGCACAACTGTGCTACCCAAGTTTTTAGGAATTACAGTATGCTCGTTCGGCTAATGTGACATCTAGCACGAATGGATTGTCATTGCCTTGAAATTTAGCGATCGCCCGACTGCGTTCTATTTCAGTAATATCAGGTGGGTCTTGCTGATTCCATTTACACAAAGTCTGACGCTGATTCTGAAAGTAATTTCGGTCTACTTTCTCAGCCTGATTCCGATAAATAGTGTAAAAGTAGAAAACTGCTCTGGCTATATCCCCTTTTACTTTTTCTCTAGGCTCAAATTTAGCAGATGCCGATTCGCTAAATTCGTCAATTGCTCTACTAGGAATTGTAGATTGAACGGTATCATTTCGATACCATTTTTTAGTCTTGGTGTCAACTATATCCTCAAAGGGTTTATTTCCTCGCTCGCTATTAATATCTTCTCGTGCAGGAAATAGATGGTGCAGGTCACTTTTGGCATTACCGTTGTCAGCCCCTTTACTTTGTGGCCAAACGTGTTCAGTATTCAGTCCTAACTTGTCAGCTTCCTGACTAGGATCGCCATTACTATTTAGACGAATTTGGTAACTAGCATAGATATCTGTCACAATACCTGCTTGGTTGTCGATAACGCCAAACATTTCGTCTCTGGCGCGATCGTAGTTCAGATTTTTGCTGGGCGTGTACTCCTTAGCAAGTTCTTCAACTAGAGCAACTTTGGATAATTGAGGCAATATAATTGCCGAATCAGTTACGGGAGTGGGAGTGGGTTCAACAACAGGAGGGATTGTGTCATTGGACTCGGTAGCAGGTAATGTAAACGCTGCAATCACAGGATCGTGGTCGCTGACAGGCTTACTAAAGCCAACATTGACATGCACAATATCAATTTTTGGTTGAGCAACACGAGAAAGATTTTCACTGACCAACAAATGGTCAATAAGTTGAGGATTTCCCTTGAATTTGAAAGTAAAGCGATCGCTAGCAGGTAAACTATCTGTCAGATTCTCCAGAATGTTACCCTTCAAAGTTTTCAGAGGTAGAGAATCTGGTAAATCGTTTAAGTCCCCCAGTACAATTACTTTGGCTTGCGGGTCAACTTCTAGTATTTGTCCTACGAATTCATTAACAATTTCGGCTTGCTTGACTCGTTGAACATCGCTAGGAGAACCTCCAAGCTTAGAAACAAAGTGATTAGCAATGATAAACAGTTTTTGACCGTTAAATATAAATTCTGTCACCAGTGGCTTACGGCTTGCCTCAAAAGCGCTATTGGTAGGATCGATCCGACCTGGGTTGAGTGAAAGGTCAAGACCATTTGCACCTTGAGTAATAGCTACAGCATCTAATGAACCGCCTCTTCTAGGCAGTTTTGCTAGAGTTACTCTACTGGGTCGAAATAATAAACCAACACGAATATTACCTCCAGGTTCTCCGCCATCTTGGTCGTCGCTGGGTGCAATATCCACAAAGTCGTATGCTGGACTACCGATATTTTCGAGCGCAGCAATTAGTTTTTGGTAAGTCTCGTTTGCATTTACAACATCATCATTGGTTGGCCCGTTATTATCTTGAACTTCAACCAAACTGATGACATCTGGTGCGTTCAAATTATTGCCAATAATTTTAGCAATATTATCAAAGCGTCGATCTTTTGGGTCTAAATTCTCGACATTAAAAGTTGCAACAGTCAATACATCCTGTGAACTTTTTAGAGATGTCGTTTCCTGTTGTGATGGAAGTAAAGAAGTTGGCAATTGAGCTATTGGACTAGCGTGTAGTGGACTAATCCATACAAAGAAGATGAGAGCAACACTAAGTAGTTGAAATTTGATGAATTTCATTCTCTCTTTCAATGAAGGTACTTTCTAGATTAGTCTTCTTTTTAAGAGAGTTCAGTTAAGATAAGTTTTAGCTTAGGTAAAGGAGAGCATTATATCTAAGAGAAAATACTAAAAAAAAGAAAATTACAGCTAGATTTTTCAACTACATTTGCAGTCGATTAGATACCGTCTTGAATATCAAATTTTGATAATTTTAGTAGTAATATCGGCATGGGCTTCTCTGCAAGAGGCTACGCCGCTCGTTATGCTTTTCAGTAACCGTGGCTTTGTATAACTTCATAAAACTAGTACAAGGCGGTGTAATTACCACGTTAGTTTTTTAGGAAAGTGGGTAGTATAAATTACCGAAAAAACTAATTTGGCATATATTGATGTTCAAAACTAAATTATCGCAATTCCGTGCTTCACGGGAATTTTACACCTCAAAGTTAGCCGATCGCCATATTGGAGCGATCGCAGCTTTAATTCTAATTAGCTTACTAAGTTCATTGAGTGGAACACCAGCCAATCATGCCATCTCTAACCCCTGGGAAGGCTTTGTTTGGGGATTGGCAGATCCAGTAATTGGTTTGGATTGTTTAGTAGGTATTATTGCTATTGGCTTACTGTCATCTATGTTTGTTCGTGGCGCTGCGATCGCTGGATGTTTTGTCTTAGCAGCAATTTTGGGCATTGTAATTCATCTATTCCAGCTAAATTTTCCAGGTGCTGAAATAGCAATCGCTATTTCTACCATCGTTTTTAGTATTATGTTGATGATGCCAAATCAACCAAACTTTGCGGTACTTGCTCTCATGGGTATCAGTGCTGGTTTATTTCAGGGTTATACTGTTGCTGAATCTATTATTGGCGCAGGAACGATACCGCTAATTGCCTATATAGTAGGTATGACCTTAACTCTGTTTGCAGTTGCCATGAGTGCCAGACAAATTGGTACTGCAATGGGTATGGGAGAAATCAGCCGAACTTTACCCTGGAAAATTACCATTGCTGGCTTCGCTTTGTGTGCGATCGGTATCGTGTTTTTGAGCAATTCGACGATCTAAATAAAAGATTTCAATTTAGTGGAATACATTATTTGTGGGGGCATACACTTAGCTGTATGCCCCCACTGCACGTTCAAGAGAACTGAAACTTTTTTACAACAAGAACTTTTTCAGCAGCACCACAGAGTTTTAGTGAATAAGCTGATGCATCTCTGCGCTAATCTAGAAGCTATATGTTGTAAACAAAAGCTTATGACAGTTGAAGAAATTGCGGATACGTTAACAGAATTATTTGGCACATCGGCTGTTAGTGCGATCGAGCCAGGATCGTGGCAAGTAGACACTTCTACTTTTCGGCTGTTGGTACTACTTTCCGAAGATAATACTTGGCTACGAGTTTTACTGCCTATTGTGTCCGTAGAGGAAGGACAACCATTTTTAGGACAGTTCCTAGAAGCCAACTTTGATGACACTCAAGAAGTACGTTACGCTTTGTATGAAGGAGTAATTTGGGGAGTATTTCAACATAATAGTGGCACTTTAGTAAGTGCAGATTTGTCCAATGCAATCAACCGACTTATATCTCTCTATCTGGCTAGATTAAATAATGTTTTTAATCGACTAATTGAAAGCCGCATCCGGCAAATTATTCAGGCAGCCAAACAACAAGGACAATCTCTGCCAGCTACTATGCAAAGCCTAGAACGCTTTTATGCAGAAGGATTTATGGGCGAAATAAATCAAAGTTCACAGGCGCGAGAAGAAGTTTTAGCTACTTGGCGGTATCAGCTAGAACGTTTATGGAACGAAGGTTAACTTTGACCTTTAATCGTAATTTATACCCGTCCCAAGTTGACATATTAAAGTAATTTAAAAATATATCTATTTATTATGGATATCATTGAAATCCTCAAAGAAGACTATCAAAGATTCCCAATCAATCAAACTTATACTATTTACGCTCCAGACGTTTATTTTCAAGATCCATTGAATAAATTTCGTGGTGTTAAACGTTATAAAGAAATGATTAACTTTATCCAAAGTTGGTTTTTAGATCCCAAGATGGACTTACATAATATTCAACGTTTAGGAGACACAATAAAAACCGAGTGGACGCTCAGTTGGAATACTCCTCTTCCCTGGAAGCCACGAATTTCTATTCCTGGTTGGAGTGAATTAGGTCTTAACTCTGATCATTTGATTGTCTCCCATATCGATTATTGGAATTGTTCGCGTTTAGATGTAGTAAAGCAGCATTTATTTGCTAAAAAAATCTAATCAATATTAGGACTTACGCAAAATATTTCTCAAACTCTCATTTCTCTGTGTCGCGCCAGTTGCTTTAAGTCGGGGAACCCGCCCAACGCACTGGCTTCTCTGCGTCTCTGTGGTTCGTTATTCGATATAAATACTTACTTCAAATCTAGCTTATTTCCATCTTGAAGTTACACTTAGTAGATGAAGATGACAAACCGCTATGCATCTATACGCCAACATTAGAAGCCATTATGATGAATCACTAACGTTAAAGCAATCATCTAAAAAACCAGATACAGTATCTGAATTAAGGTAAATTACTTAGATGTATATATTGGTTTCATAAAAATAAAATTATTCACGAATTTTACTGAACCAGAAAACAGCTTTACTAAGCCAAACTAACTCTAGAACTTTCTCTAAAAAATATATCTATGTTCTCGGAAAATCTGAATTGATATCCGATGAACAAAAAACAATTGATTCAAATTTACTTCCAAGCTTCTAACAATAAATATAAAGAATGAGCAAATGCTAATTGTTGATTACAACTATTGGTTGCTGATTGGTGCGTAGGCGTAGCCCGTCGTAAACATCAGTGCAATTTCTTAAACAGCAATATTGGTGCTATTCGTCAGAATTCAGAATCAAAACGCACGCGGACTCGCTTTAAACGCAGCTATACCGTAGGCTTTACGCTGCCCTATCAGTGGGGGATGCTGATATTTCTTGATAAAAAAGGCTTATATACAATTAATACCATACATATTAGCTTATAGATGTTGTAGCCAAATATCATTTTTCCTGATATTGAAAATGCTACAATCTGCGATTTTCCAAAATTTTGCTTGTTTAAACTCTCATTAGAGTTTATAGTAATACGGTGTTTTTCCTGGCAATTTCTCGGCAAGTTTATACCATGATTTATTCTCTCAAATTGCAAAAGTCTTTAGCAGTTTTCTCCTTATCTGCATTACTAGCAACTGATTTAGTCATCACACTAAAAGCCCCTCCAGCTTTTGCCCAAACGGTAAATTCATCTATCGGGAATGCTGTGACATTTAGCTGCAATGATAGTGAAGCGACAATCAAAGCTAAGAATGGCCCCAGAGTAGTTAATGGGAATACAGCCTTTTACATTGGTTATCAGCAAGTCTCATCCAATAATAAAAACCCTATAACTATCCGTTTCAATAGTGGTATCAAATCATGGTGTCGGACTGATTACGAAACAACAAATGATGACGGTACAGGTTACGGATTGTATTGGAATGGGTACGATGTTTTATATGGCATTTACTCTTCCACCGGCAGTCAAACTGGTAGTGATTTTCGCCGCTTTGCAACTGGGCGTTGGTTGTCTAGCTATGGTAGCGGAGGCGGCCCAAAAGTCGCAGTTATAGCCCGGATTAATCCAGCTAATGGTGAGGTTAATTATGCCACATTTTTATCTGCTAAAAAGGCAGATAATGGAAATACAAACTCTTTAGTTGTCCAAACTTTATCATGGAATGGCACAAATTTGACTGTGCAAGCAAAGTCATGGTGGGTTCCTCGACGCGCTAATACAAATTCCATGACTTGCACTGGTTCATCACCTTATATATACACAGCAGTATTCACTGGTGATTTAAGAACGGTTAACTCGGCTTCAGCTGCTACCTGTAGTTAAAGGGTAAGGATTCAGCTATCAAATTGAGGAAGCAGATTTTTTCCTATTGTTTAGGAATTAGCAAAAGCGATCGCTCTTGATATTTGCGGTGCGATCGCTCTTTCTCAATTATCTATTCCTAATTTTTGCCATCTGGACGCTGAATAATCGTCTCTACTACCCGCCGCTTGGCTTTCGGATCGATACCTACCAAGCGCACATATTCACCGCTATATTCTGCCAGAGTTGCTTCCAAATTTGATATTGCATCAGACTCTGCATCAATATGGCTATGAACACAAGTTTGCCAAGAACCCGTGCGGAAGCGGCGTTCATCGACGTGTTCAATGCTAATTTTATAACCTTGAGACAATAATTGCCTAATTTGAGCTTGTGTATCCAAGGTCAAATGGCTACTGGATGCTTCCTGCTTCTGGAATCCATTAGTTTTTGGTTCTTGATTTGCACCATTACTTGACGGCTGATTAATTGGTGTCGCAGGCGGTGGTGCAGATTGAGAATTTCTACCTCGATTGAGTCGATTGTAATCATCAACCAAATGGGAATTTTCCACCCGTTTTTGTTCGCCAACGAGGAAGTTACCAGACTCGATCAAGTGAGATAGCCTGAAATCTGGCTTTTTAAATTCTGGTGGCCCTTCAGTGCTGTTAACTACACTCAAAGATACCCGTTCAAAACCGACTTGATGAATGTAGTTGCGGATTTGTTCGTCATAAATGCGCGATCGCAATGCGCTAAAAAAGTCAATTGACTGGTTGACAAATGTATCAACTAGCTGTTCAACTTCCTTCTGCGAAAGTCCATCTGATTCAAAAATGCCCTTGACAATCCCCACCTTATCGTCTCGGTTTGGTTCCCAGTAAAATTTCTCCATCCGTCCATCCCGAATTAACGGTGCATAGAGGGTGGAAAAATCATTACCTGTGACAATAATCGGTACACGATGCAAAGGCGTGGAATCATAGCTTCCAGGTAACTGCACATCTGTGGGATTATCAGCAATATTCATCAATGTGGCATTCACCAACTGCGTATTTACAGTATATTGAGTGCCTTCATCAAAGCGTCCAGCCCCCGCATCTAAATCGTTAATCATCAGTACACACATTTTGCCGCGTACTTTGATCAGTTCTGCTGTTTCCCGATAGCGCAGCCGAATCAACCGCGCCGGATCTCCCGCATCTGGACTTTCCAATTCGCCGCCAGAGATGTTAGTCACTTCGATACCCATTTTCTCGAAGACTAATTGACATTGAAATGTTTTACCTTCACCTTTGCGTCCGTGAATACCTAAAATCACGGGAACTCGCACGCCAGGAAGCTTTAGAAAGTTTTTGGTAATGTGGACAGCCAGTTTGTCCAGAAAGCGGGGAGCGATGTAGTAACCCATAAAATTATCTTTGCCTAGCACTGCCTAAAGTAATGTTAAGTTTTTTTGGTGATGACTGTTTATTTATCTTTTGGTAGAAAAGGAGCGCTAATTACCACAAACGCTCAATTGAATATGCATCAAAAATTTTATCAGCACTCAGTATAGGTATATTTTCTACGAGTGCTTGTGCAATTAAAATTCGATCAAATGGATCGCGGTGATGTAAAGGTAGCGTGGCAACAGCAATAATATGGTCTATAGTAATTGGCACTAATTCAATACCATTTCTAATTATTTGCTGTTCGATAAACTCGTCAAAAGTCAGGCCAAAGTTGAGTTTACCAATGCTGTGCTTGATTGCCATTTCCCACACACTAGCGATACTCAGTAGATTTTCATTGTTTTCAATTTGCGATCGCATACTAATGCTGATTCTTGGATCGCCCATCACAAACCAAATAAAAATATGAGTGTCTAGTAGCTGCCTCATTACATATATTCCTTAAAATCTTCTAGTGGTTCATCAAAGTCATCAGATATTGTCACAAGTCCCTTGGCACTACCATACTTGGGACGGCGTTTAACTGGTGACACAGGAGTTAACTTCACCAAAGGTTGATTATCTTTGATAATGATGATTTCCTCACCACTGAGTGCTGCTTCAATTAAGTCGGGTAAGTGTTGAGATGCTTCCGCTAGAGTAATTTGTTGCATAGTTACCACCTTTGGATATCAAAATTAGGTGCTACCACTATCCTAACTTTGAATGCTCGATTAAATCACAGGAAACCAATTTAACCAAGCGTCCCAATCTTCTAATATTTGGGCAAATTCTGTATAACCGCTTGCTCTAGGATGAACACCATCATTAGCTCTTGCTTCATTAATCCAGATGTTTGATTTTTCTCATATCGAAAAAACGTCTAAATAAGGTATATTTAGTTCCTTACAAATCAAAGCATATTGTTTGGATAAATCTATAGTTATCTGCTTTCTTTAAGTTTATTTTTCTACGTATACTGCTACACAAACCATAAAAACATTATATGTAGCGGTTCCAATTCAGGTGCGGTAAAAGATTATATTACGAAATACAAATATACGACATTAACGTGTATTTACTGGTGTATTCTCTTCAAGAAGAACCGTCATAATTCAGCCAATTATTTTGTAAAGTTTTTACGAAAATTAGAAAACTTTTTAAATAAGCTAGTGAATTTACAGTAATTGTGAAGATGAATAAATTAAATACAGTAAATGGTATAAGTATTATTACAGGGAGAATACAAACCCAAAAAACATATCATTTACTATTCCTATGCAGAAATACCAAAAGTTTTACTGTCAGCGATTTCTAGAGATGACAAAACTTGACTACACAATGGCGGGTCATCCATCGAATGCTTATTGGGTTATGAATTCTATTAAAGTTAATAAAAGCGAACAGGATACGCACTTTTTATTTGTTTCGTCCGGCGAAGTTATCCTCAACAGCAGTAACGGAGAGTTTTTATTGCGAAAAAACTGCTTTGCCGCAGTTCCAGGGAATTTTTCTTTAGATGGTTCAGGACAAGTTTTAGTTGCAACGCGACTCAACTACACTGGACTTTTCACAATTGGAGGGCCTATTGAACCATTAGGGCGACTGAATTATATTGATGGCTGCTCTTCAACGGTTCTGATTAATCCTTTAAGACGTGGAGAACCCTGCTTGAATTTCCTCTACGTTCCTCCAGGTGTATCGCAAACTCCCCATACCCATCCCTCATTGCGGATTGGGCTTGTCGCTGAGGGTAGTGGAACCTGTCAGGTGGATGAAGGAACGTTCAAAATGGAGGTTGGAACGGTCTTCTGCCTTCCCGAAAACAAGTTACATAGCTTCTCTGCAATTGATAATTCCTTAAGAATCATTATTTATCATCCAGATTCTGATGTAGGCCCAACTGATGATTCTCATACCATGCTGAATAATACTTTTGTTGGACAACAGTCAGCTAAAATTCTGGATGCAATTAGAACAAAATGACAAGTGGTGCTTTTGCCATAGTCCTAAAAGAAATATCGCCAAACTCTACAGAATCAGCGTACCCAGTCGAATTATTTCTCAGCGAGAGAGAGAATACTCGACTAAATGAGCATCTTTGATTGATGCAACTGAAAATCACTTATTTACCTACTCTAAGAGTGCTTATGCTTTTGCTTACAAGCGATACTGAAACAAAGCCGACACACGCAATGCGACAGGCGATCGCTACTGCTGAAGTTGGAGATGAGCAAAAAGGAGAAGATCCGACCGTTAACCAATTACTAGAAAGGGTTGCAGATTTACTAGGTAAAGAAGCCGCTCTTTTCTTTGCCTGTGGAACCATTTGCAACTTTGTGGCAATCAAGACTCATACTCGTCCTGCTGATGTGGTGCTAGTAGAACAGATGGCACACATTATTCGAGCCGAATCTGGGGGTGCGGCAATGACTTCTGGTGTATTGATGGAACCGATCGCTAGCGATCGCGGGATTTTTACAGTCGATGCGGTGGCGCGATCGCTTCAAAGAGTTGCGACTGCTCCTTACCTTTACTCTGCAATTCCACGTTTGTTGTGTGTTGAGCAAACGCACAATTTTGGCGGAGGTTCGGTATGGCGGCTCAATGAACTACGTGAGGTTTGCGAGTTCTCCCGTCAAAAAGGTTTAGCTACCCACATGGACGGGGCGCGGCTTTTAAATGCGGTTGTTGCTTCTGGGACTTCAGCTAAGGATTTTGCAGCTTGTGTTGATTCTGTGTGGATTGATTTTACTAAAGGATTAGGCGCACCAATCGGTGCTGTTCTTGCGGGTACACGCGAGTTCATCTCTGAAGCACGTCGATATAAACATATTTTTGGTGGCGCGATGCGTCAAGCGGGTATTGTCGCAGCAGGTTGTCTCTATGCCCTTGACCATCATGTTGAACGTCTACAAGAAGACCACGACAACGCAACTTATCTGGCTCGACAACTGAGTGAAATCGAAGGAATTACGGTTCAAAGCATAAAACCCGATACAAACATTGTTTTCTTTGATGTTTCGAGATTAGGATTCGACAACGCCATATTTCTCAGTCTGTTACAAGAGCATGGTGTGAAAATGGGAGCCGTTGGTCACTCTATTCGAGCAGTCACTCATTTAGATGTGTCGCGGGCTGATATCAATTTTGTGGTTGATGCTATTTCCAAAGTGGTGAAATCCTCGGTAGTGTAGCCAAGATATTGAAAGTGCGGTTCGTTCCTGGGAAATAGTGCGATCGTTGAGAGTTTCCTCGCTAACTTCAATACCATCAATTACAGTGAAGCGAAGTTTAATAATAATTTTGATGTTGGGTTTCACCTCCCTACGGGATGCTATTCGCGTTGACAAACAGAAAATTCTGAGCGCCGAATTCCGACGCTCAGAACTTTAGAGACAAATCTTGCATGTTTACACGCCTAAGAGCTTAAAAGCGATAGTTGCGATCGCGCACCCACATACTAACTGGAACTGCTTTACCCTGTGGATCTACCTTTGCCTTCACCACAATGGGAGGTACTTGTCCTCTGCGAGCGCGTTGGGTTCGCAAATCGTTACTAATTTGCTGGCGTTGGTTTTCTGGGATGTAATATGTTTCCAAGCCGTAGTTAACAGAACCATCTTGATAAACACCTTTTAAGGCTACCTGATTGGCTCTAAGAGTTGTGGGGCGATCGCTACTGACTCGTAACGGTCTCCAAGCTCTAGGAACACCGCGACCAGTGGATAGTTGCTCTTGCAAAGTCACGTAAATGTTGGTTCCTTCAGGCAATCTTCTGCCACTTCCCCGGCCTTTGCTGACTAATGTTTGCCAACCAGGTAATCTACTCAAATTTGAGGGACGGGATATGTTGTAATCTAACGCTAATGTATTACCATCTAATACATTGTTCGGGTCTACAGGTACGGTTTGCAAAATCACCGTCTTGCCTGTCACATCTGTATAAACGGCTTGGGCTGGTACTGCCATAATTAACCCCGTTTGCAGCGCCAGGGGAGCTAGTAACCGCCAAAAAGGTAAGGGCTTATTCGATTTTTGTTCAGTAGCAATCAAGTAATCCCGAAAAGTCACCTTATTGGAGAACTCGGCTTCGGGAGACAAGGTTTTATTTTTAGATTCAGAAGAACTATTAGTCATGAGCGTAGTCCTAAAAAGCAGAAGAATTGAAGAGGTCAAAAGTAACGAGATTAGGACTAACGCAGAGAAACTTTAAAAATTTTGACGCACAGAGATTTTAGAAGAAGTTAGGAGTTAGGAGTTAGGAGTTAGGAGTGCAAGGCAAAATCTATCGATGTTGAAACTCCATCACTTTAGGATTGGGCTTTTCCTGAATTCTGACTCCTGTTAGCGGTAGCGGGGCGTTTAGCCCATTCTGACTCCTGAATTCTTTCATCCTTTACACTATTTCTTACTTGCCGAGCTACCACCAGGTAAGCGGCGTTCAAACCAGAGTCCAGCGCTAATTAAAGCGGAACCGCACAAGATAAAGACTAGAGACTTGAAAAGTAAGTCGGTATCATACTCTTGCACACGACTGATAATTTGCAGTGTCACTAACAGCATACCTCCCCAAAAGGAAGTTCTGTTGCTTAATTTCAAACCTTCTTGAATTAGTCCCCAGGCTAATGTTGCTAGAAGTACATTGAAAATAAAAACACCAAGTTCATCAATCCGGCTGACAGTTTGATGCCAAAAAGGTACGATGGTAATGAAGGCAAGAAAAGTACCGATAACAGCAGTTGTGAAAATCACTTCGCGGCGCGGAGGGTTATTTCTTTGACGCAGTAGAAACAACCATTGTAATACTGCCAAGCCACTGAGAATCCCTAAATCAACGATCGGCAGAGACTGGAACAAGTTGGTCACGTTCGTTGGTTGATTATAACCATAATTTGGAGATTCCCAAACCCAACGAAAAGACAGAACGTAAAAGACAACGCCGAAGCTTAACAATGCTAAATTACGGGCTAGAGATTGAAACAACCTGTAATTTATGGTTGGAAACAGCAGGTCATCATAACTCCAGAATAATGCAGGTGGCAGTGCAAAAGCAAAAGATGCCACCCAAGGGGCTATATCAGCATAGTTCAGCAGTGGCAGAGGATTAAGGTTAGCTTGTAAGGAACTAGCGAAAACAAAGGCTGCTAGACCAAAAATCCAGCGCGATCGGCAGAAGTAGGCTAAAGGGACAAATACCACCCATGCCAACAAAGGTAGATGCTGCACTACTAGCCGCGACCAAGTTAAATCTCCTGTTGCGTACCATAAATCTTCTAATCCCGTCCAATACCCGATTTCCACGAGAATAATTGACAGAATTCCTAAAGAATTTATGGACAAACTGAAGGCCATCACCACAACACCCAACCCCCAGGCGAGAAAAAGTTGGGAAGTTGAACCGGCGATATTGAACATCTGGGCCATCAGCAGTAAATTTGCGCCGAAAATTAAGGCGCTTAAAATGAGTAAACCTTCTCCCAGTAAGCGTTTACTTCTTTGCGGCTTCTTTCCTTCAGGTGTTATCCAATTGTAAAAACCAGTGATAGCGATCGCAAAAAACAAACTCATCATTAGAATAAATTTGACTTCTCGCGATCCTCCTTGCCAGTTTCCTGATACAAAGGTAATTATGCCTAAGCATAAAAGTACGCTACCTACAGCGATCGCTATTGCTTTATTGCGATCGCGCACAGCAGCTTCCAGGTTTTTAAATTGATAACGTTCTGCTATTTGCTCATACAGCGAAGAACTAATTAATCCTTCATCCCTCCATAATTGTGCTTCTTTGCGTAACTTATGCGGAAAACTATCTAAGAACATGACCTTCTCCGGTGCAGTGGGGTAGCTTGGCCATTGCGTTCTGAATGGCGGTCATTATATTTTGAGTATGAAGCCAAAAGCCTTAATTACATTGTTCTTGTGTAACAGTTTGATTTGGATTTTGATACAACCTAATTCGTAATTAATTAACAAGAAACGTTTTTCATATTAGTTTCCACACAATTGCATCTCTACTCTGATTTCTGAAGATTGTTATTATTTATATATTCAAATGGAAAAACCTTCTAATTTATTACTTAAAGTCTCGCGGCGTTTGTTCGCTAATTTAGATGAGCAAGAAAAATTCATTGAGGCTTTAATCAATCCTCAGCCCTTTTCACCCAGTATTCTTTGGTGTCAACAAAAGCCTGAAATTTCGCCTTTAGCAATAGAAACTCCAACTTATTGGCAACCACAATTTATAGACCGTTTATCCTTGGGAGAAAAACCCGGTCAGCATCCCCTGCATCAACAAGGATATTTTTATTGTTTAGATTTTTCTTCGGTGTTTGCAGCTACTACATTGTTAGCTATTCCTGAATCAGTGCCTTTAGTTTTTGATATGTGTGCCGCACCAGGAGGTAAAAGTATCTTTGCCTGGAAAGCTTTACAACCTGACTTGCTCATCAGTAATGAAGTAATTGGCAAACGTCTAGGAATGCTAATTTCTAATTTGAAACGTTGCCAAATCAGCCCTAGTGTAGTGGTTAATAGAGATTCGAGTATATTTGCTGAAATGTTTCCTTGTTCTAGCAATCTAGTAATAGTAGATGCTCCTTGCACTGGACAATCTTTACTTGCTAAAGGTGAAAAAGCACCTGGTTGTTTTCATCCAAGTGCTATTAATAAAAGTGCAAATCGGCAAAAGCGAATTATAGCTAATTCTGCTAAACTTGTTTCACCAAAAGGCTATTTAGCTTACATGACTTGTACATATTCACCCGAAGAAAATGAGCAAGTTTGTGAATGGTTGTTAGCACGGTTTCCCCAATTTCAGGCGATGGAAATTAGTAATTTAGCTAAATATCAATCGCATTTAACTACCATTCCTTGTTATCGGATGTTTCCTCAAGATCGGTTAGGTGCTGGTGCATTTACAGTATTATTTCAAAATACTAATGAAGATGAGCATAAAGAAGTGGATTTAAATGCAATATCTTCGCTGTATATCTACCAAAATCTAAAAAATCAAGAAGTAAAAACGTAGTCCCTATAAATGGGTACTAATATTTCCAGCTATGTTAAGAAACTTAAATATAGGGTGTTAAGTGAGGCAAATATAGCATAACTAACACTAAAACGTATCAAGACATACATTTAAAACTTATTTGGATTGATTATACTTTTTGGAAAAACTAACATTTTATACTCTTTTTGCACGTCTATGCACCTCTGATGAGATAGGCTCAAGCCTAACGTTCCTTTGTAATTACAGAACTACCATTACTAATACTTACTTTTTGAATAAAAATATCATTGCAAGATGATAAAATATCAGCGCTTATTTGATTGGCAATAAATTCAAAGTCTTGGTTTGTTAATTCCCGCGCAGTGTCGCCACTTAAGTTAATAAAAATAGTTAGAGGTTGAGGTTCAATAGAAGACTCTTCATTATCTGCTGCTTCTAATTCACCTTCTACTATGCCTAGATTAAACTCCTTACTCCAAGCTGGAAACTTCTTACCCGTTTGTTGCCCGTAGACTTTCACATTTTCAACAGATACAGCCCCTAAACCAGTTAAACCTTTGCGGATAAATGCAACTAAAATTTGCTGATTTGGTACTTTGTCAGCTTCTAGAGTTACCTCTAAGCAAGCATCTTTGAAGGCAACTTTTGCAGCGATCCCTTTGGGGTGCAGGTGGCGATTCATTAGAGATGCGATCGCATCTACATCTCCCTGTTTTGCAAGTTCCAGAACATTTGGCTGTGTCATAACCACTAAAAGAGAAAATCTAGGAAAATAAACTTATATTCTCAGGATTCCCTCTTGACAGCCTTAAGTAACATTATGATGCAGAATATCAGCTAACCTGCGTTAAAGTATTTAGTATAAAGATAGTCTTTCACAGACTTTTGCAAAAAATATGTTTTCCCTGTATCAACATCAAAATTTTTGTTTTTGTCCTTGCCTGAACAGGATTAATATTAATTAGTTTAATTCCGATTTTAAATATGAAGTTTTATCGAGATCGTGCTTGGCCTTCGACGCTGGAAGAAGCCATAGTTATCCAAGAAAAGCTACGAGATCAAGTAATTACTGAAGATCAACTACAAGAACCTATTCAGTACGTCGCTGGAGTAGATATGGGTTTTGAAGCTGATGGAACCATTAGCCGTGCAGCCGTGGCAGTACTGAGTTTTCCCGATCTACAAGTAATTGAGACGAGCCTAGCACACCGTCCTACGACCTTTCCTTATGTTCCTGGATTCCTCTCATTTCGGGAAATTCCAGCTGTTCTCGATGCCCTAGAGAAAATTCAAACAACACCAAATATTATCCTGTGTGATGGTCAGGGAATTGCCCATCCGCGCAGACTAGGTATAGCTAGCCATTTAGGGTTACTTATAGATATGCCAACAATTGGTGTAGCCAAGTCCCGGTTGGTAGGGAAGTATGAGGAATTACCAGAAGCCAAAGGTAGTACGCAACCACTGATATATGAGGGTGAAACCGTTGGGGCTGTTTTGCGATCGCGCACAGGAGTAAAACCTCTGTACATCTCCAGTGGTCATCGAATTAGTTTACCGACAGCAATTGACTACGTATTACGCTGCACGCCAAAATATCGGCTGCCAGAAACTACACGCATCGCTGATAAACTAGCGTCGGACAGATAAAGCTTGTTGAAGTTTTTTCTAAATACTTGCTTGCGCCTACTCAATCATGTTAGGAATCGCACAGAAGAAAGTTGAAGTAGCTAAATACCATCTACGAAGTTAGAACAATGAACGCACTAACTTTACATTGGCACGATGCGGGCCAGGATAAAACTCAGAACATTTACGAACAACAGCCAAGTCACAATCCTGGTACTGTCCGCATTGGTCGCGATCCACTGCGGTGTGATATTGTTTTGAGTCACCCTACTGTATCTGGCCTGCACGTTGAAATATTTTTTCATCACCAGCAACAGCGCTTTTATATTAGAAATTTGCGATCGCAAAATCCCCCCCTTATCGATGGACGGCAATTAGTCCAAGGTGAAATGCCTTTAACAGAGGGCACTAGTATCTCTTTGGGAAAAATGCAACTCAATGTTACTAGCATTTCCACGGGCAGCATTCCAGCAACAATTTTGCTGCCACCACATCCACCAGTCCACGGACATCACCACCATTCACCAACACCTTCCACACCATCGCTAGGAATTTATGGCTTAGAATGCCCCAAATGTCATAAAGTTTCCCCACCAGAGAACCTACAAATTGGCTGCCGTTGGTGTGGGACATCTTTAGCTGCGGCTGTCAGTGTTTTAGTAGCACCGAGTAGTTGAGGACTAGGGGCAGGGGAGAAATCAATTCAAAATTCAAAATTCAAAATTAAAGAACTTTTGCCTCCTCTTTGCCAATGACAAATGACAAATGATAAATGACAAATGACAAATGACAAATGAACAAATCCAATTAAGTTGGGATGAACCAGCGACGGGAGAACGGCGAGAACCAAGGTTGAATGTGCCGATCGCTTTTGGTCGAGAATTCCCTCGCTTACCTGCCGAACTCCGGGGAGTGCGCGTTTCTCGGATGCTGCTTAACAGTAACGAAGTTTCTCGCTACCACGCCCTAATTGACTCGGAACAAGACCATCTCGTAGTGATTGACCAAGGCAGTGTTAACGGTGTGTATGTCAATGGTCAACCACAAAAACGCAGTGTTTTGGCTAATGGCGATACATTGCAAATTGGCCCTTATGTAATCACAGTGAAATTTGGTGCTAGCATCTCTGAACCAGATACCAGCCCACCTTCAACGATCCATTTCAACGCAAATACCAATCGTCCAGACCCCAGCTTGCCTGTAGCCCAGCCGTTAACGCCCTTAGCAAGTAATTTCCCACCGCTAGCGTTTCAGGCTGAAAATGTCGCTGTGCAAGCACTTCATGCTACGGGTTTGTCAGTAGATGAATCTGATTATCTAGCTATTGGGGGGGGACTGGGTAGCTTTGTTTGGACTGATTTGCTGCGACTTAGCGGTGTGCGTCCTGACAAAATTGTAGCTTTGGGGTTAGAAGCGGAGCCTTATGCTCGTTACAAGCGCCTTTGTTTAAATTCGCAAATTCCTTTATATGAAAGACTGCGATCGAATTCTGACTCTTGTCCTGATAATATTTGGGGCTGGCCAAGTTATGCCTTACGCGAGGCTTGGCACGATTGCAGCAAGGGACAGATAAATTCAGCATTCAAGTATTTGTGGCAAGTATTTGCAGAACCAACATTTGCGGAAACTTATACACCCCGTGCTGGTAATGTGTTTGATTCCATAGATAGAGAGGCGAAGCGTATTGGTTGGAATCAAATTTATCGCTATGGACGAGTTAGGGCAATTCGCAAAACTGATGATGGCAGATATTGCGTAGCCTATTCTCGCGCCCCAGGAAATTATGCTTTTTTAGTTACTCGTTATTTACATTTAGCTACTGGATATCCAGCAATTCAGTTTCTTCCAGATTTGCAAACTTATAGAGAAAAATATCAAGATTTTAAATCTGTCGTCAATGCTTATGAAGCACACGATCATGTTTATGAACAACTAGAGCGACAAGGTGGTACGGTATTGATTCGTGGCCGGGGAATTGTGGCTTCACGGATTATTCAGCGCATTTATGAAGCGAGAAAGCGAAATCGGAATATTGCAGTTTTGCATTTAATGCGATCGCCTAAACCTCAAGGCAACAAATTTCAAAATACCCAGCGCTTAGTCAAAAATCATTACGAATTTCAACCCTTTAACTGGCCAAAAGCCTGTTGGGGTGGCGAACTCCGGGCAATGTTAGAAAAAGCTACCCCCGATGAACGCAAACGTTTATTAGCAGACTGGGGTGGAACAACCACCGCCGATCGCCACGACTGGCAGCAAATTACTGCCCAAGGGATCAGCGAAGGCTGGTATCAAATTACTTTCGGAGAGGTTTTGGATGTAGAACGAGATGCCCAAAACCGAACTATTACCCATATCCGAGAACAAAGCTTTGGGGAAATGAAATTGCTAGCTGATTTTATTGTTGATGCTACTGGATTGGACGCTAAAGTAGATGCCAATCCCCTAATAGCAGATTTGGTGAAACATTACAATCTCCCAGTAAATCATCTGGGGCGATTGACTGTAGCGAATAATTTTGAACTAGTAGAAATGCGTAGCGGAAAAGGTCAAATGTACGCTGCTGGGGCTATTACTTTAGGTGGCCCTTATGCCGCAGTTGATAGTTTTTTGGGCTTGCAATATGCTGCATTAGTCGCCGTTGATGGACTCGCCGCCACCCGTGCGCCTGGAGTCCATCGTTTGAATACGATAAATTCCTTTAGGCAGTGGTTGAAGTGGGTGTTAAATCAGTCGCCATGAAATTATTAAGAAATTGGGATGAAATATCTTTTAAAAAATTATAGTCTATAAAAATCCGGTTTGATTTGGAGAAAAT
Source organism: Nostoc sp. DedVER02 (assembly GCF_034530675.2). Taxonomy (NCBI): domain Bacteria; kingdom Bacillati; phylum Cyanobacteriota; class Cyanophyceae; order Nostocales; family Nostocaceae; genus Nostoc; species Nostoc sp. DedVER02. Next base: position 75,360 of record NZ_JAVRCP020000020.1, on the reverse strand, counting down.
ATAGCAAGGGACTGCGGACTGGGGACTGGGTGAAAAGTCTTTTTGTGTCTAAGTTTCATGATCTGTTGATGTCCTAACCACCTTGACTGTTGCTATAACTAATAAATCAAAAAGCCCGCATGAGCGGGCTTTTTAAATCAATTAAGTTATTGCTTTACTTACCGTTTAGCCAACTTCTTGGACATCTTCCGTAGACGAATCGATTGGGGGGTAACTTCCACCAATTCATCGGGGCCAATGTATTCCAAAGCACGCTCTAGGCTCATGTCTATCGGTGCTTGTAGTTGTACCAATTCATCGCCACCAGCAGCGCGGTGGTTGGTTAACTGCTTGGTCTTACAGATATTTAGTTCCAAGTCTTGCGGACGATTGTGTTCGCCGACAATCATTCCTCTGTAAACCTTTGTACCAGGAGTGATAAAGAATGCTCCTCTATCTTCGGCGTTCTTCATGGCGTAGAAGGTAGAAACGCCTTCTTCAAAGGAGATTAAAACGCCTTTGTTGCGGGCTTCAATGTCACCACTAAGTTGACGGTAGTCGAGGAAGCTGTGGTTCATGATGCCTTCGCCACGAGTCATCCGCATGAATTCACCCCGGAAGCCAATCAAACCACGGGCGGGAATGACAAACTCTAACTGGGTGCGATCGCCACTACCAGGTTGCATATCTTGCATTTCGCCTTTGCGTTGTCCCAGGCGTTCGATACAGCTACCCACAGCATCAACAGGAATATCTAACACCAATAGTTCGTAAGGTTCGCAAGGTTGACCGTTGACTTCGCGGTAAATAACCTGTGGCTGAGATACCTGAAACTCAAATCCTTCCCGGCGCATGGTTTCAATTAAGATACCCAGGTGGAGTTCTCCACGACCGGAAACGAGGAATTTATCGGGAGAATCGGTTTCTTCAACCCGCAAAGCTACGTTGGTTTCAAGTTCGCGGAATAGGCGATCGCGTACTTGTCTTGATGTCACCAACTTACCTTCTTGACCTGCAAAGGGCGAATCATTCACCCAGAAGGTCATTTGCAAGGTTGGTTCATCCACTTTAATCAATGGTAAAGCTTGCGGTTCGTTAGGGTCAGTAATCGTTTCCCCAATATAAGCATCGGCGAAACCAGCCACCGCGACAATATAACCTGCGGTTGCTTCTTCCAGGTCTACGCGCTTGAGTCCTTCAAAGCCCATCAACTTGCTGATTTTGGACTTGACAATTGTGCCATTTTCTGTAATTAAAGCCGCTTGCTGTCCAGCCCGGATAGTGCCGTTGTGAATTCTGCCAATCACAATCCGTCCCAGGTATTCAGAATAATCTAGGGTTGTGACTTGCAATTGCAGAGGCTTGTTGATGTCGCCTACAGGTGGTGGAACGTGTTTCAGAATAGCGTTAAACAAGGGTTGCATGTCTACCGATTCTGCTTCCAAGGTTTCTTTGGCAAAACCTCCCATACCGGAGGCAAACAGATAAGGAAAATCGCACTGATCTTCATCTGCCCCTAATTCCAAGAACAGATCCAAGACTTTATCAACTGCAACGTGGGGGTCAGCTTGGCCACGGTCGATTTTGTTGATGACAACGATGGGGCGTAACCCTTTTTCCAAAGCTTTTTTCAAGACAAAGCGCGTTTGGGGCATGGGGCCTTCATTGGCATCGACAATCAGAAGACATCCGTCAACCATGCCGAGGACTCGTTCAACTTCGCCACCAAAGTCAGCGTGTCCAGGAGTATCAACAATATTAATTAGTGTTTCTTTGTAGCGAACTGCCGTATTTTTGGACAGGATAGTAATACCCCGTTCCCGTTCTAGGGCGTTGGAGTCCATAACGCAATCCGGAACGTCTTCGCCTTCGCGGAAAATGCCGGATTGTTTGAGGAGTGCGTCAACCAGCGTAGTTTTGCCGTGGTCAACGTGGGCGATAATGGCGACGTTGCGAATTGGGAGCGTCATAGAAGCTTTTGGTGAACTCTAGAGGGGGTTTTTAGATTTACATTTGAATGCTAGGCTGTTTTAACAGAATTGGGGATGATCGGCAAATTCTGTAAAGAACCTTTAACAATTCTAGCGTAATCGTCACAATTACGGTGAGTTTTGTAAATGCTGCTGAGATGGAAAGTTAGGCAGGCTAATTTACGCGTTTAAAGTTAAATTATTTATCCATATTGTTAGAAACCTTAACCGAGGTAGTTGAAGGGTGGGTAAATGTCTGGTTAAAATTTCTCAGATATTTTTTTACTGTAAATTAGTCTGGCTTCTGCGACAATTGACACCAGCATTTTTGACTAGTGCTGATTGCTCAAATTTCAATGTCTGTGGACAATTTTATTAGCAGATGGTTAAGCAATTAAATACTATCACTGCTCCCAGATAAATTATCTGGGGTAATGCTCTTTTATCACTCTTAATTCTATACGGTTCGGATTAAGATTATTTGATGAAAATAATCGATCCCAAAGATGCGATAAATCGCCCTCAAGATGAGGGACTGATTATTGTAAAGACAGCGATTTATCGCGTCTCTTGCCTTAACTGAACAGTATTGACTTTTAATTAGAGAAGAATAGGGTAAACTTTTTTCTCATGTAAAGACGCAGAGAGAATCTTTGCGCAAAAAATCCCCTCAACTTTCTAGAAACTAGAGTTAAGGGGAGTAAATTTTAACTAAACTGTATAGCTATATCAGGAATAAGCATCCATTGGCAGACAAGAACAAACAAAATTTCTGTCACCAAAAGCTGCATCAATACGACCAACAGCCGGCCAGAATTTATGTTCACGAGTCCAAGGTGCAGGATAGGCAGCTTGTTCGCGAGAATAATGATGATGCCATTCTCCGACGATGAGACTTTCGGCGGTGTGGGGTGCGTTCTTCAAAACATTATCTTGAATATCCACCTTACCTGATTCTATTTCAGCGATTTCTTGGCGAATAGAAATCAACGCATCACAGAAACGATCCAACTCTTGCTTAGATTCACTTTCTGTAGGTTCCACCATGATTGTACCCCCTACAGGCCAGGAGACAGTCGGCGCATGGAAACCGTAATCCATCAGACGCTTGGCTACATCATCGATTTCGATCGCAGCTGATTTTTTGAGCGATCGCAAATCTAAAATACACTCATGGGCAACTAGACCATTTTTACCCTGATACAAAACCGGATAGTACGATTCCAGTTTCTTGGCAATGTAGTTAGCATTGAGAATCGCCACCTTAGTTGCTTCAGTCAAACCATCTGCACCCATCATGGCGATATACATCCAAGAAATCACCAAGATACTCGCACTACCCCAAGGTGCAGCCGCCACAGCACCAATATGTTGGGTACTGGGGATTTCCTCTTTCCTAGTCCCCAGTCCCCAGTCCCCAGTACCTACTACAGCATGTCCGGGCAAAAATGGCACGAGATGGGATGCAACCCCAATCGGCCCCATACCAGGGCCACCGCCACCATGAGGAATACAGAAGGTTTTGTGCAAATTTAAATGACACACATCCGCGCCAATATCTCCAGGACGGCAAATCCCTACTTGGGCGTTCATATTTGCCCCATCCATGTAAACTTGTCCACCATGACTATGGACAACAGCGCAGATTTCCTGAATTGGTTCTTCAAAGACACCGTGAGTTGAAGGGTATGTCACCATTAAGGCGGCGAGTTCATGGCTGTGTTTTTCTGCCTTAGCCTTCAGGTCATTAACATCAATATTACCTTGTGAGTCACAAGCAACTGCCACCACCTTCATCCCACACATTACCGCACTCGCCGGATTTGTCCCGTGTGCTGAGGTGGGAATCAAACAAACATTCCGGTGTGCTTCACCTCGATTTTCGTGATATTGGCGAATTACTAAAAGTCCGGCGTATTCTCCCTGAGAACCCGCATTTGGTTGTAGAGAAATTCCGGCAAAACCAGTAATTTCAGCTAACCATGCCTCAAGTTGTTCAAACAAGATTTGATAACCTTGGGTTTGGGACGCGGGGGCAAATGGATGAATCTTGCCAAATTCTTCCCAACTTACCGGAATCATCTCTGCTGTTGCATTCAACTTCATTGTGCAAGAACCCAAGGGAATCATCGATGTAGTTAGCGACAAGTCCTTGGCTTCTAGCTTGTGCAGATAGCGCAACAATTCAGTTTCTGAGTGATAGCGGTTAAAAACTGGGTGGGTGAGATATGTACTGGTACGGGCAAGGCTTGAGTTTTGTAGAGGTGATTTGCGCTGTGCTGCAATTAAGTCTCCAATTTCTTTAAAACCGAACAATAGACTATCAGGTGCTGCAAAAATCTCGAAAAGCTCTACCAAATCATCTACTGTAGTTGTTTCATCTACAGAGATCCCAACTGCATTGTCATCAAAAATCCGCAGGTTAATATTCCGTGTTTGAGAAGCTTCGAGAATTACTTCTAGGCTGCGTGTTCCCAACTCCACGCGCAATGTATCAAAGAAATGTTCAGAACTAATTTTGTAACCCAAATGCTTTAGTCCTGCTGCCAACATTAAAGTTAGCTGGTGGATATTTTCAGCAATTTGCTTCAGTCCAGCAGGGCCATGATACACGGCGTACATACTCGCCATTACTGCCAGTAGCACCTGTGCAGTACAGATATTACTAGTAGCTTTTTCCCGGCGGATGTGCTGTTCGCGGGTTTGCAAGGCGAGACGTAATGCCGGCTTACCTTGAGCATCTTTTGATACTCCCACAATTCGCCCTGGAACCAGCCGCTTATACTCTTCCTTCGTCGCAAAGTATGCCGCATGAGGCCCCCCAAACCCCAACGGAATACCAAATCGCTGAGTGCTACCGACCGCAATATCAGCGCCAAATTCCCCAGGAGGGGTTAACAAAGTTAAACTTAAAGGATCTGCTGCTACCGTTACCAATGCACCCTTAGCATGGGCTTTTTCTATAAAAGCGCGGTAGTCGTAAATAGTGCCATTACTTGCAGGATATTGCAGAACAGCCCCAAAAATTGGTTGATCAAAATCAAATGTTTGATGATCGCCGACAATGATATTAATCCCTAATGGTTTAGCACGTGTTTTTAACACGTCGATAGTTTGGGGATGGCAATCACCAGAGACAAAATAAGCATTTGCCTGATTTTTAGAAACACCATAGCTCAGACTCATTGCTTCAGCTGCGGCTGTGGCTTCATCAAGTAACGAAGCATTGGCAATTTCCAAACCTGTTAAATCGATAATTAGGGTTTGAAAATTGAGCAGCGCTTCCAATCGCCCTTGGGCAATTTCTGGCTGATAAGGAGTGTAAGCAGTATACCAACCCGGATTTTCTAGGATGTTACGCCCAATCACAGGTGGGGTAATAGTATCGTAATATCCCATACCAATGTATGAGCGGAAAACCTGATTTTTGCTAGCAATTTTTTTTAAGGATGTCAGTGCTGCATACTCACTTTCGGCTTCTGGTAACTTTAGGGGTTGCTTCAGCCGGATTGTCTGAGGAACTGTTTTGTCGATTAGGGCATCCAGGCTGGGAAATCCTAAAACCTGAAGCATAAGCTGGATGTCATCGGAGTTAGGGCCAATATGTCTTGGCGCAAAACTACTTAACTTTTGACCTTTTTGATTCAGCACTTGCTGCTCATTCGATTTGAGAATAGGGGCGTTCAATACCACAAATTACTCTCCAGATGGGACTATTTCATATTTTGCAATAAATACTCATGAGAAGTAGGTGTAACTTTTAAGTTTATCTAAATTTCATGACTTATTTTCTGGAGTAGTTAAGAGGCAGGGCGTAGGGAGCAGGGAGCAAGGGGGATAGAAAATAATGAGGATTCAACCCCACCTGCACAAAAACTATGCCTGCGAAGTGGGAGACTCAAACCCATGTTCCCTTCTTCATTCCACGACAGAGAAAAGAGACAAGGGAGCAAGAAGCGGGGAGAGTTGGGGAGAAGAATTTGCAGTTTTTCCCCCTGCTCCCTGCCCCCTGCACCTTTAGTTCCTATTCGCCTTCCACTTGGGCGCGATACTCATCTGCTGTCAAGGCATCCTCAATTTCACCAGGGTCATTGACGCGCACTTTTAAGAACCATCCTTCACCATAGGGATCATCTGACACTTGTTCGGGATCGTCAATTAAAGCATCATTGCGTTCTACAACCGTTCCTGTGACTGGTGAATTCAGTTCTTCAACGGCTTTCACTGATTCAATTGTGCCAAAGTTTTCTCCCCTGGTAAGAGCATCGCCAATTTCTGGCAGTTCCAAAAAGACGATATCACCCAATTCATGTACGGCAAACTCAGTAATGCCAATGGTGGCAATTTCGCCATCTATTCGCACATATTCATGAGAATCGAGGTATCTAAAATCTTGAGGATATTCAAAAGACATATCACTTCCTCTCCCTTATCAAAAAAATTATTGCCCCAACAGTCATCCAAGCCATATCTGGTAATGAACCTTACTGTAAATTGAGTAACTCACAACACATTATTCCTTAAAAACCCTAGCGCTTATCAGTTGGTAGCACGATTTTTTGAACGATAAAAGGGGCGTTTAACCACAACTGCTGGATATGCTTTGCCGCGTATTTCGACTTCTAGCTGCTGACCAACGGTTGCTAGTTGGGTAGGAACGTAGGCTAAAGCAATGGGATAACCAAGTGTAGGCGACAGAGTACCACTAGAAACTTCTCCCACAACTTTACCTGCTGATAACACTTGGTAGCCATGACGGGCAATATTGCGTCCTTGAGTTTGTAAACCCACTAATCGACGCTGCACTCCAGAGGCTTTTTGTTGTGCTAAAACTTCCCTTCCCATAAAATCACCTTTGGTATCTAAGTGGACTAGCCATCCCAAACCTGCTTCTAAAGGTGTGGTGATGTCATCAATATCTTGTCCGTAAAGTGCCATTGCTGCTTCTAAGCGCAAGGTGTCTCTCGCACCAAGCCCACAGGGGATAACACCAGTTTTATGGAGATTTCGCCATAATTCTACGCCCACATCTGGGTCTACCATCACCTCAAAGCCATCTTCTCCGGTGTAACCTGTACGGGCTAGGAAGGCAGGTTTGCCTAGTAAGGTTGCTTCTAAATGTCCGAAGGCTTTGATTGGTTGTAAGTCTTCTTGCACTAAAGACTGGAGATATTTAATCGTTTTTGGCCCTTGTACGGCAATTAGGACTTTTTCTGGTGAAAGGTCTTGGAATTGCACTTTATCCAGGTCTAGATGTTGCAAAAGCCATGCTTTATCTTTACCAGAGGTTGCTGCATTGACGATGATAAATGCCTTTTGTATGCCAGTGGTGTCTTCACCTTGGTAATAAACAATGATGTCGTCAATAATTCCCGCTTGGGGATTTAACAATACGGTATATTGCGCTTGACCGGGTTGCAATCGACTCAAGTCTGAAGGTACTAAAGACTGGAGTTGGGAAATGAGATTTTTACCTTGGAGGGTAAATTTGCCCATGTGAGAAATATCGAACATTCCAGCTGTATTTCTTACAGCCTCGTGTTCGCGGCTAATGCCACTAAATTGCACGGGCATTTCCCAGCCACCAAAGCTGGTAAAGCGAGCTTTGAGTTCTACACCCACTTTATATAAAGGGGTTCGCGCCAGAGATTGGGCGTTGTCTTCTTGATTAGCCACAGGTAATTTTGCGTAGATGCGGAGCAACTTGCCATTAGGCATCGCACCTCAACATCTATCATCCTACGAGAGATTAGGGAAGAGGTGACAGGTGGTAGGTGATAGGGAATAATCTCTACCCTGTAACCTATTCCCTTCTTCACTCCTTTGTCCTCTTGTGTGAGGTTTAATGGTTAATGATGAAGTGTTGAGATTTATTAAGAACACATTATGAAATATTGGCGACTAATAGCTAGCTGTGTTTTAGCTATGGTTCTTTTTTTGTTTCCCCTATCGGCGGAAGCTGCAAGTTCTTCCAGTATTACCCGTTCTGTGGGTAATGATGAACTCAAGGGTAAGGATTACTCTGGTCAAAGTTTAATTGGTACTGAGTTTACCAATCTCAAATTAGAGAATGCTAATTTTAGCAATGCTGACTTACGTGGCACTGTATTTAACGGTACTCTGCTGGAGGGAGTAAATCTGCATGGTGTTAATTTTAGTGAAGGCATAGCTTATCTATCAAGATTTAAGGCTGCTGATTTGAGTGATGCTGTGTTAACCGATGCAATGATGCTGCGTTCTACTTTTGATGATGTAAATGTCACAGGCGCTGATTTTACAAATGCAATTCTAGATGGAACGCAAGTGAAAAAGCTTTGTGTTAAAGCAAGCGGTGTTAATTCTAAAACTGGTGTAGATACTCGTGAGTCTTTAGGATGTAAGTAGAATCTATAGGATTACTATTTGATTTTTGAACGAAATTAGGTATTGTAGAGGAGCCAGTGCGTTGCGGTGAATCCAGCGCTGTAGGCGGGTTTGCCGCCGTAGACGACTGGTGTTAGAACGGAGTTCGTAACGCACTATTATCAAAAGTTTGATGCGTTACGCTAGCGCTAACACATCCTACGGATATTTTCTTCAAATCAAACCGGATTCCTATAGCCCTTCGTTAAAAGGTAGACTTCGCTACTTAAAAGTAGCAAAGTCTACTTTTTAAGCATTCTAATCTGAGAGAATCTTGGTAAAATATTCAATAAATAATTTATTTATATTGATAATCAAAATAAATTTCTCAATATTGACTAACTTTTTTTGAATTTATAAATACAATTTTATAACTTAGAAAACCCAGCTTAATTTTAATTAGTTTACTTTTATCCTGTTTCATAAAAGAGGGATTGACAAGTATCTATAGCAATCCAATTTAATTTTTTAAAAAACCTAGCTATAACCAAAAGTTTTTGGTAGGGCGTTGCAGATTACACATAGTTAATGTGTATTTTAACAAATCAAATATAAGTTTTATATCTCAGGATATAGTTTAAATTTCATATATCTATCTAAAAGTATAAAAACAAAAGTTTTTTATAAAGAAAAATTGTATTTTTCTACCCATAGTTGTGATAGCGATCGCTCAAAAGAAAGATGGAATCTTCCTAACCTCTGTGTCAAGGTGATATCAAGTAAGAATTACAAAACACTTTGCCGAGGAGAACACGGATGGTAGCTACTTTAGATGATACGAAACGCAATGCTATTGCTGTTAAATTGGCAAGTCTTAAAGCCCTTCAACAGTTGGTCATTGAAAATGAGCAATTGCTTTTGAGAGAAGGACTCGATGCTGAAATTGCAGATCGCATTCGGAATTTTCTCAAAGATGACGAAAAAAATCTTGGCGTTTTAGAAACTGTGATTGGTCAGTATGGCATTCAGGCTGAACCGAAGAAAAATATTACAGAATTCATTGAAAAAGCTCGTGAATTGTTCAAAGGTTCTGAGTTGAGCCTGTATGAAAAAGTATCTCAGCATGAATTGTTGAAACACCAAGCAGTAATGAGTGGCTTGATAGTTCACAAAGCTGCTCAAAAAGTTGGTGCTGACGTGCTGCTAGCGATCGGGCCTCTGAATACTATTAACTTTGAAAACCGCGCTCACCAAGAGCAACTCAAAGGTGTTTTAGAGATTCTGGGTGTCCGCGAACTCACTGGTCAAGATGCAGATCAAGGAATTTGGGCACGTGTTCAAGACGCTATGGCCGCAGTCAGTGGTGTAGTGGGTAGTGCTGTTACCCAAACCAGTGACAAAAGCGATCTAAATATCCAAGATGTCATCCGCCTCGATCACAACAAGGTAAATACTTTATTTACCGAACTCCTGCAAAGCGATAATCCCCAAAAGATCCAAGAATATTTTGGTCAAATTTACAAGGATTTAACTGCTCACGCTGAAGCTGAAGAAGAAGTAGTCTATCCAAGAGTACGTCCTTTCTACGGTCAAGATAATACTCAAGAATTGTTTGATGAACAAGCTCATGCAAAGCAGGCGTTAGAAGAAATTAAGGCTCTTAGCCCATCTTCACCCCAGTTCAAAGAGAAAGTCAAACAGTTGATGGATGCTATTGGCGATCACATTCGTCAAGAAGAAAGCACAATGTTTGCTGCCATTCGCAACAACTTAAGCACTGAACAAAGTGAACAATTGGCTACTGAATTCAAAGCTGCTAAGACCAAAATTCAAGAAAAATTAGGCGTTGTTAGCGAATCAAAAGCATAGGATGTTTTTGAACTTTCTATATCCGCTAAAAAAAGTTAGTTAAACAAAAACTCCCAGCACATCAAGTCTGGGAGTTTTTGTTTAAACATTTTGCTGGCAGTATTTATAAGCGGCATAAGCCATAGTTACAACTCCGGTAATAATGGCAGATTCATCAACTTCAAATTGGGGATGATGTAATGGGTGGTTAATAATTCTTTCTTTGTAGCCTACACCTAACCGAAACATGGAACCGGGGGCATGTTCCAAATACATAGAAAAATCTTCAGCACCAAGAGAAGGTTCAGGTAAGACTTGGACGCGATCGCTACTCCAAGCTTCTTCGGCGGCTGATTGTAACAATTGCGTCAAGGTGTAATCATTTTGAACGCTGGGTACGCCCTGGCGATAGTTGACTTGATATTTTGCCCCGTAGGTATGGCAAACATTAGATACAATATTTTCAATCCAGTTAGGGAGATGGGCGCGGGTTTCGGGATGGAGCGATCGCACCGTTCCCAATAACTGTACTTTATCAGCAATGATATTCGGCGCTCTGCCACCATTAATCTTCCCTATGCTCAACACTACAGGACGCAAAGGATTCTGTGTCCGGCTGATGGCTTGTTGCAATGCAGTAATGACTTGGCAAGAAATCCAAATTGCATCAATCGCCTCATGGGGACGCGCCCCGTGCCCAGATTCTCCCATAATCAGAATTTCTAAATCATCTGCGGCGGCTGTCAATGCTCCGTAACGCACACCAATAGATCCTGCGGGTATAGAAGGGAAAACATGAACCCCTAATACAGCCGAGACATTTTCCATCGCCCCATCTTTCATCATCCAGCTTGCTCCTTGAGCAATTTCCTCGGCTGGCTGAAATAAAAACCGCACTTTACCACCCAACTCCTCTGCCATTTGGGACAGCACCATTGCTGTCCCTAGTCCCACAGTAGTATGGACATCGTGACCACAGGCGTGCATAACCCCCACTGCGCGAGAGGCGTATTCTAAATTTGTGCCCTCTTGAATTGGCAAAGCATCCATATCGGTACGAATTGCCAATAAACGGTCATTTTGACCAGTGCCTTGCAATTCTCCAATAACGCCCGTTTTACCAACACCTTCTTGTACATGCAGACCACTAGAGGACAAAACACCAGCTACAAAGGCTGCTGTTTGGTACTCCTGACCGCTAAGTTCTGGATGAGAGTGGATATGGCGGCGAATTTCAATCAAGCGAGGCGCTAGTTTTGCTGCTAAGTCTTTAATATGGGTAAGCATTGATTCAATTAATCTACAAGCTTTTTTCCCATGATAAAGAACCGTTAACAAACAAAATGCTTTTGATATACAAGAAGGCAGGGGGAAGGGGACAAGGGGACAAGGGGACAAGGGGAATAATTATATTCAATTCCCAATGCCCAATGCCCAATTCCCAATGCCCAATTTATTTTGAATAACAGGTTGTGCCTCGAGTATTTTCGGGTTTGAACTCATTACATTCTCTGTCCTGTTGACGCTCTGACGACCAGCCATAAGGCTTATCGGAGGTGACGACACCATTCGCCATAGTTGTTAGTCGGAAGTTAGCCCCGCGAAAATTGGTAAACTCAATTCTGGCATCTTTTAAGTTTGCTGCTTCCAAATTAGCGCTGATGAAACCGGCATAAGATAGATCGGCATTTTCCAAGGATGCTGATTTCAAATTTGCTCCTGTTAAGGAAGCACCATTAAGATTAGCCAAATTCAGAATTGCACCTTCTAAATTTGCGCCAGTGAGATCGGCATTGGTGAGATTAGCTTTAGATAATGTTGCACCACTCAAGTCAGCCCCTCGCAAATTTGCTCCAGCTAGATTTAGTTGAGTTAGGTCAGCACCACTCAAATTACACCGGGGACAGCCACTTGTTGCCTTCAACTGATCTAGATCTAGCTGATTTAACGCTAGGGCCTGCTCTGCAAACCCAAAACAAGCTAACAAAGCGACGGTAGCAACAATCTTAAAGTTCATATTTTTTACAGATATCCACAAAAATGACAATTTACGCACATTGCGTACTGCCATACTTACATATACCGCTTCTCTAAGGAAGAACAGGGATGAAGCATTCATTAAGAAGCTGTAAAAATACTATAAATTCTAGTGGTAAGACTACTCAAACTGAAATATAGGCTATAGAATCGATTCGTAAGGAACTATACCGAACCTCTTATAGACTACCATATATGTGATCCCCCTAGCTCGATGCAAAATACGACTAGGGGGATCTTGTTTTTGGGAATTGGGAATTGGGAATTGAGAATTGGGAATTGGGCATGAAGAAGAGACAAGGGAGACTTGGGAGAGGGGGGAGACTTGGGAGAGACTTATTCAATAATTCCCCCTTGTCCCCTTGTCCCCCTGCCCCCTGCCCCCTGCCCCCCTGCCCCCTGCCCCCTGCCTCCTTCACCGCCATCCCAAAAAGCGCAATCCAGGGACAATTAGGTAGTAACTTACTCCTAGCCAGAAGCTGATAAAGAAGCCTACGAAACCAAAAAAAATTAGAGGTAACTGTAACTCTGACCAGGCTGGTTGACTAGAAAATTGGAAGATGGGAGGTGCTAATCCCAAAATAATTAAAAGTGCATAGGCGATCGCACTACCAAAGGCAGCGACCACGGCGTACACTACATGATGGCTGCGAAGACCTAAGCTCAAGGTGAGTAGGCAAACTGCCACTAAAATCACTGCTATTAAGCCCTCGCCACTATCTTTTGGTGTGATTAATTGCAAAATGAACCAACCAAAGCCGTAGCTAATCATGCCCATCAGCGATGCTACTAAAAAGCGTCGCCGTTGACTAAAACACCCTGATACTGTTAGCCCCCAAGCGGTTCCCCAGCCGGCGGCGACGAATACCAAAATATCTGCCCCGAAGATGGGTTGAGTATTTGGCACTAATTGGTTTAGCTGAATCGAAATAGATTCCACAACCCAACGCCCCAAGCTGGTGCGATATGCCAAAATAAAACCAGCGATCGCACCAAAACAAGCGCCAACATAAGCCAATATCATTGCCCAAATGGTCGCCAAACAAGCTTGAAAAATTTTGATGATTGTTTGAGCGATGAAAACAACAGTTTTAGTTACAGCTTGGCTAAAGTTAGCTAAGACTCGTTCAATAGCTTGGATTAGCAGTGTAAAGCTCTGGGATATTTGCCCTGATGCAAGCTTCGCCTTGTCTCGCAGTTGGGCAAATAATCCTGGCGGTGGTAATGGTTGCGAAATCTTCGCCAAGCGTTTTTGAATTATAGCTGCGTTTGCTGGACGCGATCGCACATCTTCCTGCACCATCTCATCCAGCAAATCTGCTAATTGCGGATTGACATTTACCGAACTTCGCCAGTGCAATTTCCCAGTTTGTTGATCTTCTAACTCTAGCGGGTATTTGCCTGTTAGCAGTTCAATCATCGTTCGACCAAGGGCATAAAAATCAGCACTTGGCCCGACAATACTTCCACTCACTTGTTCTGGTGGGCTGTAGCCAGAAGAAAATAATCGGGTGGAACTCGACTGAGAACGCAGCTTAGAGGCGCTAAATTGTTTTGCCCCACCAAAATCAATTAGTACCAGGCGATCGCCTTGTGCTTGCCCTTGAGGGGTAGTTACAGCAGGCGAAGAGGTTCCCAACATTAAATTAGAAGGTTTAATATCTCGGTGAATAATCTGACGTTTGTGTAATTCTTGTAAAATCTCTACAGTTTGAGCAAACCAGTTTATAACCAAATTCTCTGGACACCCTTGGGGAAACTTTTTTAATATCTCCTCTAAAGTCCGCCCATTAATTTTTTCCATTACCAGACAAGGCAATTGGTGCGGCTTGGGGTTAAACAGTTGCACCTGAAAATAACCTTCGGCATCGACTGCGGGAACACCCGGATGCTGCAAACTAGATAAAACCGCCGCCTCTTGGGTAAATAATTCCAGTGCCTTTGGTGAATCTTCTACCAACACTTTCAGCACTTTCTCGGTTTGAGTTTTTTCATCCCAAACCGTGTAAATTTGAGCAAATCCTCCCGATCCTAATTGTTGAAGTGGAACATAGCGGTCTAACAACTCTAGCGGTGCGCCACAGCTGTTACAAAACTTGTTGCCCCAAGGTTGGGGATAAGGACGTTGACAATCAGGATTTATGCAGTGAACCGCACTCTGAGTAATGTGGGACACAACCGCTACAATACAAAGGCTGACTTGATTTTAGCGTTTCTTGAGGTTTCCTGATTTTTAAATAGCCAAAAGGAAAACCCTCATAGATTTTATGAGGGTATTCGTTTATATTTACAGCATATTTCAAGGAAGGTGAGGTACACAAGCTCGCGTCTCAAAGCAAGGTATAAAGCCTGTTTGACTTCTGAATTCTGACTTCTGACTTCTGAATTCTGCTGTATGTCAGCCCTTAATTACGAAAACTTCTCTTGCTCTGTCTGTGCTTGGCAACTTCTTTGCGCTTGCGTTTTTCTAAGGGTGTTTCAAAATGACGATGCTTTCTCATGTCTGGAAAAATTCCAGCCTTGGAAACTTCTCGCTTAAATCGTCGTAAGGCTGATTCAATGTGTTCATTGTCGCCTACAATTACTTGGGTCATTATTTCTCCTACTAAGTTGACTTAATCAGGCGGGAACCTTACAAAAAAAAGACAGACTGTTGTTTGTCTGACCTTAAGACTATTGGTAAATTTTTTTTGTTTCCAAAATTAGTAGCGTCCGCGTCCGCCACCGCCACCGCCACCGCCGTATCCTCCTCCTCGGTTGCCGCCACCAAAGGAACCTCTGTCTTCCTTGGGTTTAGCTTTATTCACTTTCAGATCGCGACCCATCCACTCAGCACCGTCGAGAGCTTCAATGGCAGCTGTTTCTTCTGCTTCACTTCCCATTTCCACAAAAGCAAAGCCTCGCGGACGACCTGTTTCACGGTCAGTAGGTACTTGAACCCGCTTTACAGTACCATATTCTGCAAAAATACCGCTTAAATCTTCTGATGTAACATCATAAGAGAGGTTACCTACGTAAATTGACATCGATTCTCTCCAAAATCATCACTGTGTAGAGATTTTAATTTCTCTGAGAAGTCTGTAAATACTAAAAGGAAGAAGCCTTTCAATACTAAAATCAAAGACATCACTGAATTAACTCTCCTAAATCTAGGATGACATAGGAGCCATCTCTCTGCATCAAGTTGATAGTTAACTAGTGATACGATCGCACTTACGCGATCGCCTGCCCCTATCTACCCTAAGTACAGCCCAACCCAAAAAAGGGTTGAAAATGAAAGAAAATGAATTCTGTAGGGTGATAAAGGAAATCAGACAGACAGGGGCACATCTTTGAATATCCGAATTGAACGTTTGACTGCATTAACCATGAAGCATTACTCCAAAATTTTAATACGAAAGCTAAAGTCAGGCAACAAATAAAGGCTATTTTGGGTTGTACTTCTTTGGATAACCTGCTATGCATGGGGCCAATCTAAAATCTAAAATCTAAAATCTAAACTTGTTTGACCCTTCCAAGCTGTTTTCAATTCGGTTTTGACAACTTCAACGGCATCATCTTTCCCCAGTCCCTGCAAACTTGCCTGCAAACCAAATAGAGAACGCCCATTATGGGGATATTTTTCTAGATCGGCACGAAAGACTTTCTCTGCCTCTTTATAATCACCCTTAGCTAAAAGTACACCGCCCAAAAATTCCCGCGTCGGAAAGTACCAGTCTGGTGGTTCTACGTACTTAAGGGTATCTTCTATTTGTACAGCTTTTTCTAGTAATTGAATAGCAGATTGATAATCATACTTTTCCTTTGCAATTTTGGCATTTAGAACTTTTGAGGCTATGTCTAAAATGTCACTGGCGGGACTGAATCCAATAGTTGCTGCGGTGGAAATTCCCTGTTTGGCAGCCAGTAATGTCCGACTTTCGCTGACTGCATCTTCAAGTTTGCCTATGGTAGCCATAGCCATACCGCGAGCAAAATGCCAAAGGGCTTTGGTAGTGGGCAATTTAGCATCGGGAACAGGAGTTTTTAAAATAGCATCCCAGTCATGAAAGCGTGTCTGAATCAACAATTTACTGCCCATAAATCCCTCCAGCATTGGTATATATGGGTCAATTGCAGTTATATTTGCAACTAATTTATCTGCGGCTTGGAGAGCATCTTCATATTTTCCTGCCATGCTGCTGGCTACCATGAGAAAATGTACGTTGTGGTTGTAGTACATCATGGGATAAGTGCCCTGGACTTGATATTTTTTGATGTAAATATTATCTTGAGCGATCGCTTGCTCGTTTGCTTGCATTGCCCCTTGATAGTCTCCCACACGAAAATAAATATGGGAAGGCATGTGTACCAAGTGTCCTGCTGATGGCGCTAGGTTTCCTAATCTTTTGGCACTCACAAGGGCCCGTTCTGGCGAAGGTGAGGCTTCCACCGCATGGATATAATAATGATTGGCTCCGGTATGATTCGGGTTACGTTTGAGAACAGATTCCAAAAGAGCCACAATTTTTTCTGTATCTGGCTGTGGCTTACCATCTTTAGTCCAGTGCTGCCACGGATGCAGATCCATCAAGCTTTCAGCGTAAAGTGTCGCTGCATCCAAATCATCAGGATATAGCTCAACTAGGGTTGCCATTGCTTTTGTGTAGTCTACGGCAAGTTGATACAAGTCTGCACTAGGATCTTGCGAGTAACGTTTTGCTAAGGCGGTAATGTAATCTTGTTCTTGGTTAGATGCTTTACTGGAAAGTGCCAAAGCTTGCTGTACAGCTTGGTAAGCAGCTAATTCCCGATTAGGGTCGATTTCTAAGTTAATATTGGGGCCTAAAGCCAAAGCAATACCCCAATATGCGATCGCTAAGTGCGGATCGAGTTTGGCAGCATGTTGAAAAGAACGCACTGCTTCATCATGATTGAAAGCGTAAATTAAATTTAATCCCTGATCGAAAAACTTTTGGGCTTGGGGATTAGCAGTAGAAACTGCATGGTGAATTGTGCCAAGTCCAGATATTAAGGTGTAGGGCTGTCTTGATTGAGCGATCGCCTCACTAGGAGCAACTAAAGATAGTATAAGTACCCAAATTATAAATAAGTATTTCATTGTCTTCAAGCTCTTTTTTTCTTAATATTCAAAAGCCACAGTTTCTCTAATGAGGCAATTTGTTGGCTGAGAACAGCACTACGGTGTTTCTTATAGATATTAAACCCTGCAAACACAATTATTGGAATCAAAAGAGAAAATCCGATGAAAATATTAACAGATACATCATTTTGCATTCTGTAATCTATATATTGGAACTTAGGGGTTGCTTGAGTAGTAGAATTTGATTGCATAAATACCTTCATAAATACTGTAATTAAGAACTAGGAATAGATGCCAATCCTTATTCCTGCTGTCTTTGTTCATAAAATAGTCACAAGTTTTACTAGTGCAAGCAGAAATAACTATCTAATTGAAAAAGGTAACAGAAACTTATTGAAAAGCTTTCTTTCCTGCTGTCTCTTTGAAGTTACGTAACCTGGGAAGCCTTAGAAAAATGTAAAAACTTTTCTGTGTTTTCTTGCACTAGCTAAACTACTCTTCAGTTAAAACTTGAATAATTATGTTTATTTACGCCTAAGATTTGTAACGAAACCCTTGTTACACAAACTAAGAATCTTGGAATATTTCATTACATCTCAACTATTTTGTTGTCCCAATCGTTTCTCTTTGCGGCTTAAATAATGCAATCATGTAATATAAATCACATAACTCAGTGTAATTACTAAGAAATTAAGTTACTGCTTCTTACATACTGAGTACTTCTTAAACGCTAGTTCAGGCTACACATCTGCATTGTTATCTAGCTCAGGTAGGGAATGATTTTATCTCAAGATAGAAAAATAAGATCGTTTTCTTATATCTTTTGGATATTACTTAAATTCTTCAAGATGAATTTAACCTTGAGATAACTATATATAACGGACAAAAATATTATGAATAAAAACATCGTCAGATAGAAGAATTAAAACTTGTCTAAAACTAATATATAAACATTGCAACGCTTCATTAGCAAGCAATAACTAATCAATAATTAACATAATTAGGAACAAAGCAAATGAGTATCGAAGATAGAGCAAAGGCTTTTGCTAAGAACGTAGAAGGAAAAGTACAAGAAGTGGTTGGTGAAGTAACTGGCAACCCTAATGATAAAGCTGAAGGTAAAGCTAAACAAGCTGAATCCCAAGTCCGTCACACTACGGAAAATATCAAAGATGAAGTAAAAAAGGCTTTAGAATAGCTTGAACTTAATTTAGGGGAGTTCCAGTTAAAAAAAGATCCCATTGTAGGGGCGCAACGCCTTGCGTCCCTACAAATATGCAAATAATTTTGGATAATTTATTTTCTGCAAGTCACTAGCCCTCTTCTGTCACTTTCTGGAACGAGCTAGTAGTAAATAAGTTAGATTATCCAAAAGCATAACAAGGTTTAATTTAAATTGATTCATTGCAGCAATTAAATGATTGAATCCTAGCAATAAATGTGAATTGGGAAAAATATCTAGCCAAGGATAAATTATCCAAAAAAGTAAGAGTGGTTTGCTCTAACGCTTTGCACTGCTGGCAACCAGGCTCCATAATTACTTCTAATTGACACAACGTAAGCTAAGTTATATTCAGCTATTTTTCTAATAAATTGATTACTTGCGCCATATAAGCTATTAGCTAGTACTAATTCAATATTAAGCCCAGATACAATTTAAGCTACTGCGATATCTTCTCTACGAGACGCTACGCGAACGATGGGCTTCGTCTACGCATTATGATTATTCTTCTATTTACAAACTAACTCCTTCATAAATATCGCTGAAGGAAATTTGAAAGTCTATTGACTGGAGCGATAAAACTGCATCCACTGATTCGTATTCAGTTAATACCCATTGACCATTAGCATTTTTAGTAAACTGCTCAACCAGATATTCATATTGGTCAATCATAATATATTCTTGTAGTTCAGGAATGGAACGATAAAATCTAAATTTATTCGTTCTATCGTAGTTTTGTGTCGAGTTGGACAAGACTTCTACAATAATTGAAGGATTTGTCACTTGGGTAGTGCCATTTCCTTCATATATTGGTTTACCCAAAATGACCATCACATCTGGATAGGTGTAAATCCGATAACGCTGTATCCACAATTTGACATCACCCATGTATATTTTGTAATTTTTACCCCGCATCGTAAATTTAAAATTTGTGCAGAAATTCAGAGCAATTTCATTGTGATTAGTCGTACCACCAGGCATAGAAACTATTTCTCCATCTCTATATTCATTTTTGGATTCTGATGTCTCCTCTAGTTGTAAATATTCCTCTGGAGTGTAGTATTTGTTTTGTGTTTGTGTTTCCATAAAAACCACATCTGGTAAATATAAATTACTGGGGATAATGCTTGGCTAAAAACTCTTCAGCCTCAGCCTTATCTTTAATCACTTTATCCAAGGTAGCAGCAACTACATTATCTAATATTTGCCGATACTGTGGCCCTGGTTTATAACCAAGTTTCTTTAAATCATTGCCATTTAATAGTGGCTGCACATTCGCCAAAACTGTTAAATATTCCCAAATCTGATGTCTAATTTCTCGCGGACTTTGCAAAGCAATTAAAATCAGCATTGGTAAGTCGTACTGTCGCAACAACTGCACTACTTGACTAGGGCGTTGCAAAGTGAGTAAAGATTCTATTACTTGACTAAAGCCTTGGGCTAAGTTTTTCAACCTCACAATGCTATCGTCTTGTAATTGCAAATTTTGTGCTACTTTCGCCCGATATTCTGGTGCGAGGTGGGCGATTAATGCTTCTAAACGCATTTGCCAATGAATGAGAGTTTGTTCAGCATCAAATCGCCGTAAACAACGTTCTAACAAACGTAATTGCCGAAAGAGTGACTCATCTAGCTTGAGGGTAGGATGGATACATTGCAACGCCCCTAAGTTATCAAGTAACTGCAAAGCCGATTTCCAGTAGGGGGCTTCTAGGATATGGTTTAATTCTGTTTTCAGTCGAGTTTGCAGGGCTGGGGTTCTGCTATTCTCTTGAGAAGTGCGATCGTAAACACCACTGTTGATGGCATAGCGAATAAACTCTTCCGTTTGCGGTTCAATTTCAAATCCGAAGCGCACGGCAAAGCGCACGCCGCGATAAATGCGGGTGGGATCTTCGATAAAGCTATTGGGGTGTAAAACCCGAATTTTTTTAGCTTGTAAATCAAGTAAACCGCCAAAGAAATCGAGTAATTCGCCTGAGCGGGGAGAGGTGAGGCGCAAAGCGATCGCATTAATGGTAAAATCTCGACGATACAAGTCTTGACGAATCGAACTCGCCTCAACTTCTGGATTCGCCGCCGGGTAAGGATAAAACTCTGTTCTAGCCGTGGCAATATCTACCCACAAAGAATCTAATTCTGGGTCTTTATGCCACAACAAAGCAGCAGTTTGAAAAGCCCCGTGGATTTCTAAACGAGCCGCAGGGTAAAGTTGTTGGAGTGCTTTTGCTAGTTCCACACCAGCACCAACATCTGCTGATTTGTGAAAACCATCAACTACTAGGTCAATATCTTTAATCATCAAGCTGCCTGCTACCTCAGCTAACAGCAAATCTCGCACTGCACCCCCAACTAGATAAAGATGCCAACCTCGTTTTTCTGCTTCTTGCGATGCGATGATGAGCAATTGCCACAGTTGCGGTGCAAGAAGATTTTGCAACTCAGTGCTGAGAGGAATTTTGAATTTTGAATTTTGAATTTTGAATTTTTGCTCGTCCTCTTCGTCTTCATCCCTTTCTTGATGTAATTCTCGTAAAACATCAGTACGAGTGACTAGACCAACTAACTGCTCATTCTCCAGTACTGGCAAGCGTCCGATATCATAAGTCACCATCAGCGCTTCAATTTGTGGCAGTGTTGTATCTGGTGTAATTGTTTTCAGATTTGTGGTCATGTAGCCCTTGACTGGCGCATGACTAAATCCGTGGTGCAGGGCGATATCAATATCTCGCCGCGAAATAATACCTACTAGTTGCCCTTGAGCATCGACTACAGATAAACCAGAGTGTCCATAGCGCAACAAAATTCGCTGTGCTTCAGCAATTGTGGTTTCAGGCAGAATCGTGCGGACAGGAGAGGACATCAAATCCCTAGCGGTGAGGGGCTGGGGAATTTGTGCTTTTACCCCATCAAGGAGTTGTTTTAATATTGCTTGTGAATCAACTCCTCTGAGGTTTAGCGATGCGGCTTGCGAATGACCGCCGCCTCCTAGAAGTTGGAATAATAAGTTAAGATTTGTTTTGGGAATATGCGATCGCCCAATTACTGTTAACCGTGAATCACTTTCACTCAAAGGATACTCATTAGCTAGCAGGATGGCATCAATTTCAGTTAATTCCACGAGTTCCGAAGCCAAACTCGATAGCCCTGGCACAAAAGCATCTGTTTTCAGAGTTACCCAAGCTATCGTATATCCACGCAGGCAAAGATATTTTAGATTTTCCAACGCCTGAGTCAATAACTGCTGCAATTGCAACGACAAGCCAGGGTCACGGTAGGTAGAAATTACCGATAAACTAGCACCTTGTTGCATCAACCAAGCCAAAGCTAAGGCATCCCGCGCTGTAGACTGATCAAAGGTCAAAGAGCCGGTGTCAACGTGGATACCCAAAGCCATCACTGTCGCTTCGGCAGGAGTCAGAGAAATTTCCTGTTCTTGCAATTGTTCCACAATTAAAGTTGTGGTGGCTCCAACTGAAGAAATATGCGATCGCGTGGCGGGAATATCTGACTCTTGTCCTAAGTGATGATCGTAAACTATAATTTCCCGAAGATGGGGTAAATCTAACCACTGGGCAGCTTTACCCAAGCGATCGCGCATTTGCGTATCTACTACAGTTAGAGAGCGAATTTTTTCAGAATTCACCGAACGGCGTTCAATTAGCGGATATTCATCCCGATGCAATGCTAAAAAATCCCGTACAGGAGGGTGAGAACCGCCAGTCAGCACAATCTTGCTTCCCGGTAGTAGGCGTGTTAACCCTACTGCTGCTCCTAGTGCGTCAAAATCTGCGGTTGTGTGGCAAAGAATTAAATCCATAGTTAAGAGTCATTAGTCACTGGTACTTAGACAAAGGACAAATGACTAAAATGTTGCAATTTCTGCTAGCTTAAAAATAATAAGAAAGTGTCAGTGTCGCCCTTTAGGATATTCTATCCTTAGTATTTCGCTGTATTGGGAGAAGCAAAAATGACCATAATATTCCAATTTGCCTTAATAGGTCTAGTCCTATTGTCCTTTGTCCTGGTTGTGGGTGTTCCAGTTGCTTACGCCACCCCCCAGAATTGGGTTGAATCTAAGAAACTGCTCTGGGTTGGTTCTGCTGTCTGGATTGGTTTGGTATTTTTAGTTGGTTTGTTAAACTTTTTTGTCGTGTAGGCGACGGCTTCACTCTGGCGCAGGCACATAATATAAGAATTAGAGGGGCAGAAAAGCCAAGGTTAAAGACCAAAGGAAAAAAGGAGAAATTTTTTCCGACTTCCTTTTTTATGACCTTGCTTTCCTGCTCCTCTACATTTAAATAAGAAATGTATATTGGCCAGAACTATAGTTGATTAAGAGGCAGTCATGGCAGTTTTCGAGGGAACTTTTACCCAAACGGAGCCTTTGCGGTTTGCAGTGGTGATTGGTCGATTTAACGATCTTGTTACCGGAAAGCTGCTAGAGGGATGTCAAGATTGCTTGAAACGCCACGGTGTAGATCCTAACCCCCAAGGTAATCAGGTAGACTATGTTTGGGTTCCGGGAAGTTTTGAGGTACCTTTAGTAGCTCGCCAACTAGCACTTTCCCATCGTTATGATGCTGTAATTTGTCTAGGTGCAGTCATTCGTGGGCAAACACCCCATTTTGATTATGTATCCGCCGAAGTTTCTAAAGGTATTGCCGCCGCTAGCTTTCAAACTGGAGTGCCAGTAATTTTTGGCATTTTGACAGTAGACACTATGCAGCAAGCCTTAGAACGGGCAGGTATTAAAGGTAATCATGGGTGGGATTATGCCCTGAATGCCCTAGAAATGGCAAGCCTGATGCGGCAACTGCGTTCTAACCTAGCAGAGCCATATTCTCGTAATAGCCAGTCTTTGCCAGCCTCGTTTCAAAGTGCCAGCATCGGTAATTTAACGGCGGAGTCAGAAGAACTCGGCTAGGGCATGTCATTGTCATTAGTCATTTGTCCTTTGTCAGTTGTCCTTTGTTATTCACCTAATGACCAATGACCAATGACCAATGACCAATGACCAATGACCAATGACAAAATTAAGGGGTTGACAATCAGGGATAAATCTGAGATATTGATATATGGCAATTGATTGCGGGTGTAGCTCAGTGGTAGAGCGTCACCTTGCCAAGGTGAATGTCGCGCGTTCGAATCGCGTCACCCGCTTCCAAGTAGAACCTCTTGATAGTTTTAACTTCAAGAGGTTTAGTATTTTTAAGGTGCATTGAAGTCTTTAGCGATTCGCACTGTATTCGTGTGAATCGTTCCCAAGTTTCATGAATTTCATAGATAGGTAAGATATAAAGTAATTTAGATATGGTGGAACTATCGTATTCAGGGATAAGATTTTACCGATCTAGTAAAACTAGTTTAAATTATGGGGGAATTCAAGGGTCTTAGTCTCTGAAAGCGGGTTTATGTATATCAGAAATCTCAGCACACTGCTAGCTAATATTTAAATGTATCTAAAAATATTGAAACTTATGCACGGATAGCTAAATCGTGTCTGGACGTTAAGGGATAATTGCTCCCATGCACCCACTGAAACGTCAATTAGTGTCTAAATTTTATGTAGAAGGAAATTTTAAATAAGATTGTCAGATCCGGGGAAAGACTACAAATTCAAAACTCCGTACTGATATGAGAATTAGGATACTTAGAGTCTGTTGCATATACTGTTTGTAATCTTGGCGATTTAAACATTGCCAATTCATGTATATAAAGAGAGCAATCTCTAGTAGCAGAAGCTTCTATTGCATTTACCAAAAGATTATATTGTCGTAGTTCGTGTAAAACACGCTCAAGTTACTAGAACGCTTGTGCAATCTCAAAAACCTGAAAAAATAGATTTCAATACTGACTACCCCTGTCCTTGTCGTCGCCGGGGTCAGTTAATTCCGATTACGTTGACAGAAGCATTTGGTTGCGATCGCTGTCAGCAAATCTTTGTTGTAGAAGATAATGGTCATGTCCTAGAACAGCTTTCCACCACCTATCCCTACAAACGGGCTTGGCGTTGGATGGGAAATAGTTGGCATGTTGTCCATCCCCGCTTGGGAGAAAGCTATCTGCCTATAGCACTTGGCATTATTTTCGTGCTAGTGATTATATGGCTGCCATTAGCACTGCGATTAGCAAATGGTTCCAGCATTATTGCTTGGGCAATGGTGGCGGTACTATTAGCTATTCTGCCAGCACTAATGGTCTGGCTTACCTACAGACGTTAACTCAATGACTGTTGAAGTTTTAGATGACCACCCCAAACCAATTACTAGCGCCCAACGAGCCTATCAAGCTTCCCTAAAGTTGGGGATCACAAAGGGAGCAGACCGGAGTCGTGCAGTATTGGCGATGGCACAAGCCCTTGAGCGCTCATTTGACGACATTCTAGAAGCCAACACCTTGGATTTAGAAGCCAGTCGAGAAATGGCAGTGCCAGAGTTGATATTGGACTGGCTGAAGCTGACTCCCACAAGGCTAGAGATGACAGTAGATATTTTACAACGGTTGGGGGAATTATCAGATCCGTTGCGGCGCGTTAGAACGGCTGATTATCAACTGGGAGATTCTCAGAGTTACACCCAGTTAATGCCTTTGGGAGTGATTGGATTTATTTATGAAGCCTTTTCCGATTTAGGAGCGATCGCAGCGGGTTTTTGCATCAAAACTGGCAATAGTATAATTCTCAAAGGCAGTACTGAAGCTAGCCATTCCAACGCCGCCATCGCTGAGGCGCTGCAAAATGCGATCGCAGAAGTTGGGCTACCTCCGGGCTGTGTAGAACTGATCGCAGCCGAACATGGGGCTTCAATTCGGGATTTAGTTACCCAAGACCAGTATGTGAATCTAGTTATTCCCTACGGACGTTCTAGCTTGGTACAGCAGGTAGTACGACAGTCAACTTGCCCAGTTTTAAAGTCAGCGATGGGTAACTGTTACCTCTACTGGTCGCTAAATTCTAGCTTAGAAATGGTGCGCTGGATGATTCTTGATAGCCATCAAAGTGAACCAGATCAAGTCAACGCCATTGAAAAGGTATTGATTCATCGCCAAGCCTTGCCATCATCTCTAGCAGTTCTGTGGAACAGCTTGATGGAAAAAGGCTTTGAAATTAAAGGGGATGCAGAACTAGTGCAAGCTTTTCCCCAGTTACAACTGGTGAAAGAGAGTGAATGGGAAAATCCTTATTTAACTAAGACAGTAGCTTTTAAACTAGTGGATAGCTTAGAGGGTGCGATCGCTTGGATTAATGAACACAGCAGTGGTCACGCCGACTGCATCGTTACTGAATCCTACCAAGAAAGTCGGCAGTTTGCCTTGGGAGTTAACAGTGCCTCTACCTACATCAACACTTCCCCGCGTTTTTCCCGCAACCCCTCGCGGGGAGATTCAGTGTTTCTTGGTATGTCTAACCAAAAAGGTCATCGTCGGGGATTTATCAGCCTGGAAACTTTGACCACCGTCAAGCACATTGTTCAAGGGAATGGCAGGTTTTAAATAATTGGTAATTGGGCATGGGGCATCTGACAGGTGTAGGTATTTAACAAATGTGGCTGAAATAGCGTTTTTCCGTTGGTTGAGAACTCTAATTTTAATTTCTGATTTCCCATTCCAGAACGAAATTTCGTTATTTGAACCACGTTTAGAACTCTGTTTGAGAGTGCCCACTCATGCACAAATAAAAAACCTACACCTGTCAGGTATGGGGCATGGGACACGGGGAGATAAGGAGCAGAGAAGAATAATTATTAATAACTAATTCCCAATTCCCAATTCCCAATGCCCAATGCCCAATGCCCAATCTTAAAGTTAACAAAATCTTAATTTTTGCTTGATCCTGGATTGCTAGGTTCCTTGTATTTACATCTGGATAGAAGTGAATATGGAACTTATAAATAACAAGCGCCTCCTAAAACGGCGGAGTTTTTTGTTGGGTGCAGGCTTCTTAACGGGGTTAACAATTGCTAGCCAATGGCATCCAGTATTAGCTAACTCAAGGTTTTCTGATTATCCGTTCAGTCTTGGTGTTGCCTCTGGCGATCCTTTGCCTGATGGTGTTGTTATCTGGACACGACTGGCTCCAAATCCACTCTCTGGAGGTGGGATGCCATTGGTAAATGTGCCAGTGCGGTGGCAAGTTGCTCTTGATGAAAACATGAGACAGGTTGTGCGTAAAGGAACAGTGCTAGCAACACCAGAGTTAGCACACTCAGTCCACGTTGATGTGCGTGGGCTAGATCCTGACCGTTGGTACTGGTATCAATTTCAAACGGGTAGGGAAGTTAGCCCCATTGGGCGAACTCGCACAGCGCCAGCATTTTATAGCTATACGCAACAACTAAACTTTGCTTTTGTCTCCTGTCAAGACTGGCAAAATGGCTACTATACGGCTTATCGGCATTTGGCTGAAGAAAACCTCGACCTTGTGGTTCATCTGGGTGACTATATCTACGAATATGGGCCACAATCTGGTGGGCCACGGCAGCATAACAGTCCAGAAATCATCACTCTTGCAGATTACCGCGATCGCTACGCCCTGTACAGAACAGACAAAAGTCTCCAAGCTGCTCATGCTGCTTTTCCCTGGATTGTCACCTGGGACGATCATGAAGTTGACAATAACTATGCCAATTTAATCCCCGAAGATAACCAAACCAAAGAGGCTTTTAAGAAACGCCGAGCTAATGCGTACCAGGCTTACTACGAACACATGCCTCTCCGTGAATCTTCGCTGCCCAAAGGCCCAGATATGCTGCTTTATCGGCGGTTCAACTTTGGGAATTTAGCTGAGTTCAATGTGCTAGACACAAGGCAGTACCGTACTAACCAACCTTGTAATGATGGACTTAAGCCTCGCTGCCCAGAAGCTTTTGATACAAATGCTACTATGACCGGCTCAGAACAAGAGCAGTGGCTACGAAAAGGTTTAGATCAGTCGCGATCGCGCTGGAATGTGATTGCTCAACAGGTGATGTTCGGCCAGTACAATTTTAATAGTAGTCCAGGCCCCGGTGTGTTCAATGTGGATCAGTGGGATGGCTACGTGGCTGCACGGAATCGGCTCTTGAGTTTTCTCAATCAGCGTAAACCTTCTAATCCTGTGGTGATTAGTGGAGATATCCATTCTAGTTGGGTACACGATTTGAAGCTTGATTTTAATAACCCCAACTCAACCACGGTAGGTACTGAGTTTGTCGGAACCTCAATTACCTCTGACTTTCCCACATCATTTATTGCTCCAGTTCAAGCTGCTCTACCGAACAATCCCCATACTAAGTTCTTTGATGGTGCTTACCGGGGATACGTGCGTTGCAACCTTACTCCACAACGCTGGCAAACTGACTACCGCGCTGTATCAAGCATCGTTGACTTAAATGCCTCTGTCAAAACCCTAGCTTCGTTTGTAGTCCAAAACGGACAACCAGGAGCGCAACTAAGTTAAGGTGAGTTCGACCAACTTCTTCCTAAGTTCAACTAAAATTCAAATCTCCCCCTCTCCGAGTCGGAGAGGGACGGTTTTACTACGTAAAGCCAGAGAAAGGTCTTTATAGTATTAAATATGACTTTATAATATTCAACCTACAAGCGATCGCTTGTTCAAGATTACAACCAATCGATTATTCTAAAGAGTTATTTTTGAATTTCTTTGCAATACTTAACTAACTTCTAATTAAAAAAAGTGAACATAGATTAACAATAATAACTAACATCATATTTTATTAAGTTAGTCAGGCTAATTTGAGAGTATGCTTAATAATTAGAGTCTAGTTAAGAAGTTAAGTAACTAGGTGCAAATAAACCTAAACTTTTGTTGAGATTTTTTTACTTTGCTATTTGTTTGAGTATTAAATACTAAGAAACAAAGTTTATTTGTGCGAACTTACTAACTAGGTTATCGAGTAAAGCGGTAAAAATTCCACCTGAGCCAAGTACTAAAAGCGAAAACAAAAGTAAACTTAAAAACAATTACGTAAGATGATAAAAAAAATTTTGCTGGCTGTATCGGGATTGGGACATGCAGAAGAAATGCTCAAAACCTTGAGAGAGATCCCTTCAATTGAATCTGCGAAAGTTACGATTTTGCATGTTGTTCAGGCACAAAGTACTGCTGCTACCATGACAACTAAATGGGAAAATGGGGGTAAAATTTTAGCTAATGCCATTCAAACTTTGAACTTAGATCCTAGTCAGGTTTCTTCAATTTTGCGCGAAGGCGATCCCAAAGATGTAGTTTGCCAAGTAGCTGATGAAATTGACGCTGACTTGATTGTTATGGGTTCGCGCGGACTTAAGCGACTACAATCGATTTTATCAAACTCAGTCAGTCAGTATGTTTTTCAGTTATCTTCTCGCCCCATGCTGCTGGTGAAAGATGACATTTATGTTAAAAGAATTAAGCGGATTATGGTGGCAATAGACAATTCTGATTCTGCAAAGAACTGCTTAAAATTGGCACTATTTTTACTGCGAGATATTCAAGGAGGCCAGTTAATTTTGGCAAATATTAGTACAGATTTAGGCGGTAAAAAATCAGAAGTAACCGAGGTTAACTCAGATAAAAATCCAGTTTTAGCAGCCGCAGTTGCAGAAGCTGAAAAACAGGGCATAAAATCTCGTTGTTATATCAGCAGTGGCAAACCTGGTGAAGAAATTTGTCGGTTGGCAGAGGAGTTGAATATAGACTTATTATTACTCGGTTCTCCAGATCGTCGTCCATCCATCGCTAAGAGTTTTGTTGATATAGACAGACTCATCGGATCTTCTTTATCAGACTATGTTAGAGTCAATGCCACTTGTCCGGTATTGTTGGCGCGGACGATCGCTTAAGTCAAAAGTGCTGAGTATAAAAATTATTGTAATAAGATACTAGAGAAGCAAGATTTCCTTACTCAGTACTCATACTATTTTTGTTTGAAGGGCAATACCCTGCGGTAAAAGGCTTTGGGTCTATATAAATTGTCCCTACAGAAATGCTATCAGTTAGCGGTTGATAAATAAAAACCCCTACATTACTAGTGCAGGGGTTATTTATTTTATACACAAACTCTTAACTATCTTTTCCACCTTGGCGGCTAGCTGTTTGGATGTACAAGATTAGTAAAAACACAGTGGGAACTAGTACGAACAAAATGCTCGCTACGAACCCCAGGTCATTAACTTGCATGGCAAGAAAGCCTCTCTTAAATTTCCAGTCAACAACATTAGGATACCATCATCGATGACAGAGTTATACCAATTCAAAATTCAAAATTCAAAATTCAAAATGAGGAAACTCAATTTAGGTAAGTATTTTGACTACTGACTGGATACAAATTGAAGGAATCGCAGATTTGAGGACTTAAGGCTTCGTAACTACGCTGACTGAGCCATTCACTAAAGTTTGACACGCAAGGCGGTAATTTTCCGGCTTTTTCTTAAATTTACGATTTTCTACGTCTGTGCGGGGGGAAAGATTTTCTAATCCTTCGACTATCTCAACAATGCAAGTACCACATTGACCATTACCACCGCAATTAGTCATCTTGCCAATAAATGTATATATATCAATGTCATTTTGCACTGCTTTGAGCCGGAGATTTGCACCATCTGCTGCGACTACTTCTTTATTCTCTTTAACGAACTTGATATTACCCATAACTAATTCCCTCCTTGACTCTAAGCGTGGCTTTCAAGGCTTTATATTGACATGGCTTGATTCACAATCTTATTTATTATATTAAATCATTACAAAATATTAATAAATGTTAATTATTCAAAATATAGTGGCACAAAAAAATAGAACAGGTATTATTACCTGTCCTATAAATTGAAAAATAGATTAACTTACCTAAATCCGACAGCTGCTTGCCAAACGAAAGCAAGCAATAAGAAGAATACAGGGATGACTGGGAGAACATCTACCAAAGGATCGAAGATTTGGTAAGCTTCAGGCAGTTTTGCTAATAAAAGTGCTGCTTCCATGTTTGTTTAAATCCACCTATCCAACACAGCTTTCATAATTGAAAAGTATCTTAACATGGTTTGGTCATTGGTTCATTTGTCATTTGTCATTGCTTATCTCCCCAATCCCTAATTCCTAATCCCCAGTCCCCAATCCCCAATCCTCATCTTGACTTTCTTGGTTGAGCCAGTGGCCAAATTCTGTGGTGAAGCGATCGCTTAATATTGCTTCTCTAATACGCTGCGTAAAGCGAATTAGCTCGGTAATGTTGTGAATGCTCAACAAGGTATAAGCTAAAATTTCCTGCGATCGCACCAAATGAGATATGTACGCACGGCTAAAATTTTGACATGTATAGCAGGGACAAGTTTCATCTAATGGCGTAAAATCTTCACGAAACTTAGCATTCTTTAAATTCCAGCGTCCGCCCTGGACTATTGCCGTTCCATGTCTAGCCCAGCGAGTGGGAATTACGCAATCAAATAAATCTATACCAGATGCGATCGCGATCGCCATTTCCCGATAAGTACCCACACCCATCAAATAACGCGGCTTTTCGGGTGGTAGAAGTGGTGCTGTCACTTTTACAATTTCAGCCATCAATTCTGGCGGTTCACCTACACTCACGCCACCGATGGCATATCCAGGCAAATCCAACTTAGCCAAAGCTTCAGCCGCACGGCAACGTAAATCCAAATACACGCCCCCCTGAACAATCCCAAACAAAGCTTGTTCGCTACGTTGATGAGCCGTTATGCAGCGTTCTAACCAACGATAAGTCCGCTCAGTTGCAGTTTCAACCTCTTGGCGAGTCGCTGGGTAGGGCGGGCACTCATCAAAGGCCATGATCACATCTGCCCCTAAAGTATTTTGAATCTCAATTGATAGCTCTGGTGTCAAGTTAATAATTCGTCCATCGTGAGGTGAGCGGAAAGTTACACCTTCTTCAGTAATTTTTCGCATCTCGCTTAAGCTGAACACCTGAAACCCACCGGAATCTGTGAGCATTGGGCCGTTCCAACCCATAAACTTGTGTAACCCACCACCCCCAGCTACGATCGCTTCCCCTGGTTGTAGGTGAAGATGATAAGTATTAGATAAGATCATTTGCGCCCCAGTATCTCGTAGCTGGGCTGGGGTGATAGTTTTAACATTCGCCAGCGTACCCACTGGCATAAATCTGGGGGTTTCTACAATCCCGTGAGGAGTGGAAAACACTCCGGCTCTAGCTTTTGTTTGACTACAGCAAGCAAGACATTCAAAGGAAAAATTCGCACTCATGCCATTTTAGATTTTTGAAGATGCGCCTATTAAGACTTATGCAAAACTATACGACGTAGGGGCAATTCTTGAATAAGCAGGGGGCAGGGGGCAGGGGGCAGGGGAGCGGGGGAGCAGGGGAGGAAAACAAAAACCACATCATTTGGAGTGTAGCTTCTCTATGTAGATGCTGCACTGACAACCATCGTCAGAAAGGCAGCAGGGGTGCTTTCATGCTATTTAGGATGAGGTTTTGTACCTTTCTTTCTGCCCCCTGCTCCCCTGCCCCCTGCCTCTTAATAAAGCGCAGTCTTACATCAAATTGGCATAGTAGCCGCTATTTTAAAAAGAATCAGAGCAGTCATCGTCAATTTCTGCATCCCATCTGGCTGAGAGGACTTGCTCCATCATCGCTTCTATGGCGCTGACATTGAAGGTTCGCTCTCGTCGTTCTTGTATGGGGGTTGAACGGGGAATCAACCGCAGACACACTCCTTCTTGCATCAAATCGAAGTAAGTTTCTTGTTGCGATGACTGTTTGAGTTCCAAATAATCAAAACTACAAACATTCAAATATAGCGCATGGTTAGCCACTAAGGTAGACCTTAGTGGATTAGCAAAAACTTCCATCACATCCCCTTCACCCTCGCTCAGTACCTTATCTTCTTGGGTGTAGATGTAGTGGACTCGACCTAAATCTGCCAGCAATCGCCGGATGTCGAGCTTATTTACAATGATGCCCGTGTTAATAATGCACGGAGCTGGTATCCTGGTGTCGGGTAGATGGTGACTCATAGGAAAATAGCGATTGAGCTAAGGAGAGCGGCAACGTAGCTAAACTGTCATAACTGAATAGCTTGTTTACTCCCTACATTAAAAAAATATCAATTTTGTGGGGCAATCGTCTAACAATTTTGAGTAAGTTTTAGTTAACGAATACAAAACCCAAATCTTGATTCCTGATGGAATTTTAATTTCCTGAATCATTTGTTTTTTGTATAAAAAAACACTTAAAACTTTCTAATTGTTACTTAGACCAGCATAACAAAATTTTCAATAATAATCTCTAACAGAAGTAAATCTTATCTAAAGCTTTAAGGTGTACTGATGTTCAATTGTAGTCAAATTACGATGATTATCCAGCAATTAACCAAATATTAATGTAACTACAATGACGAAACAGCAACAGTGGTGGAAAAAGCTGCTGTTAAAGCTGGCAGCTAGTATTATATTTTACACAAGTATCCCGTTACCGTATTTGAACGGATTAGACTTTCAAGGAGTAGCGCGTCTTGCTTCCCTTGTAGGCTTGCTAATTGGGGGAATTTTAGGGTTACTGGATACGGGGATGGATTATATTGGTATGCCCGTGTTAACTCGTAGTGCTTTAGTAGTAAGTATTTGGATTGCCATAACTGGAGGACTGCACTTAGATGGGGCAATGGATACTGCCGATGGTTTGGCAGTGGGCGATCCAAAACGGCGGCTGGAGGTGATGGCAGATAGTGCTACAGGTGCATTTGGGGCAATGACTGCGATCGCCTTAGTACTGCTCAAAATCACAGCCTTAACAGATTTGCCAGAAAACCGTTGTTTCTTGCTAATGGCTGCTTGTGGCTGGGGACGTTGGGGACAGCAGGTAGCGATCGCGCGATATCCTTATCTAAAAGCGACTGGCAAAGGTGCATTTCACAAACAAGCCATTCGTTCTTACAAAGATTTATTACCAGGATTATTATTGCTGTTAGGTTTGAGTGGTTTACTAGTGCTGATAGATAAACAGCAGCTATTTCTCGCACTAGCAATGATAATTGCTGGAAGTGCGATCGCCACTTTAACCGGTGCATGGTTCAACCACAAATTAGGCGGACACACCGGAGACACCTACGGCGCAGTCGTCGAGTGGACTGAAGCCTTATTTCTCTGTGTGCTAACCGTTTTTTAATCAATGGGCGGATAGAGGAGTAAAAAAAAGAATTTTCACTCCTGACTCATGACCAATGACAAATGACAAATGACAAATGACTAATTCACTTAATCGGTTGCAGCTTTGTCACCTTGAGTTTAAAAGCCCCCACCCCAGTTTCTCCAAAAGATCGGACACGAATCACATAATTCCCTGTCTCTACGATGCGGGTAAATAGTAGGGAATTGCTACTACCATCAGGCCCATCATCATTTTCTGCCAGAGTTGAACCATCAGGTGCTAGCAGTGTGATGATGCTGTCAAAGTTTTCAGATGACAGGTCAACTGCTAAATTATCGCCCTTTTGTAACTTCACTGTGTAATCACGAGCAAAGCCACCTTGACCCGTGGGAATGTCTTTATCTGAAAGGCTATCGGAAAGTTCAGTACTGTTAGATAAAGGAATTGGACTATACAACTTATTTTGAGCAAAAGCCGCACTTGTACTTACGCCTATTGCCAGCAATGTGGCAGGAATAATCATGAGTTGCTTTAAACCCGCCGCAAAAACTTTATTCATACATTTCAAGCAATTTTTTCCACAAAATATAGAGTAATTCGGTCAATTGATGCGCTTATATGTTCAAGTTAACCCATTAAATCTGGATTTATCCGTCTTTGACGGCAGTAGCTACTGCTACTAATCCTAAGACCACTATTCCATACTGACGAAGTGTTTGCACAGCAGACCTGGCAGTAGCACCAGTAGTATAAATGTCGTCCACTAACAGTACAGGAACATTTGGGGGGCGATCGCAAAATTCTTGTCCGACAGCAAAAGCTTGAGCCAAGTTTTTTTCTCGCTTAGATACCGATAAACCAAATTGCGCTTCAGTTTCTCGCACTCTGGCTAAACCGTTTAGTTTCAATTTTAATCCAGTTATTTCGCAGAAGCTTTGTGCTATTAGTGCAGCTTGATTGTATTTACGTTGCTTTTGCTTGCTAGGATGCATTGGAATGGGAACTACCACAGGTTGGCTATCTCGCCTTGGTGAATTTAACAACCATGCTTCTCCTAACCATTGCCCCAAAGGACGAGCTATTTGGGGTTGATTGTCGTATTTCATCGCTGCGATCGCTCGTTTTACTGGGCCACCATACTCCCCCCAGCCAAACACTGGTATTGGCTCTTTCCATAGAGAAATCGGGTCTTTACGTTGGCATTTTTGCAGTTGTCTCGTACAGTTTTGACAAAATTCTTGGGAAGTTGCGCGTTGACATAGGGGGCAATGGGATTGGAGAAAAAGGTTAAGTAAGCCTGTGAGATTTTTAATCCAAGGGTGCATTTTAGAATTGTCCTTTGTCATTAGTCACTTGTCATTTGTCCTTTGTCCTTAGCTAATGACCAATGACCAATGACTAATGACCAATGACTAATGACTTAAAATACACGCGATCGCAGCGTGTTGTTTCTACTCCTGTTGCTGGAGTGTAGCCGTTGCTTTCATACAGCTTGACTGCTTCCACCAGAACGCTGGCGGTTTCAATCCAAATTTCCTGAAAACCACGGTTTGCGATCGCTGCTTCTAGCTGTTGTAACAAATATTTCCCTAATCCTAAACCCCTGATGCTGGGCAAGAGATACATTTTGCGGATTTCTACTGCTTTTTCACCCCGGTGGATGGGATAGTATGCCCCAGTTCCTACTAATTGGCTTTGGTGTTCAATTACCCAAAACTCTCCCCCAGTAGCTAAATAACATTCCTCGACTAGCAGCACATCTCGGTCAGCACCGTTGGGTTCCCAACCCAGACCGTATTCTGATAATACATAACTGATGACTTTGGCGGCTCTGGTGCGATCGCTTGCAACCCAATCACGAATTATAAAATCTTGATAATAGTTTTTCATTACCATTTGCTGGTCAAGTTTACACAGAAAATTTTCTGGTTCTATATCCCAATTTACCCAGCAAATAGCAATTCTTGCAGAGTTTGTTTCAGGCGGTACTCTCAAAGTACTAAAAAAGTGGCAAGGGGAGGGGAATTGTTTTCCCTCCCCTTGTCTGCTTAACAACCGCAATTCAGCGATATATTAGCGATCGCGGGTTACGCCTACGCTGACGTTAATATTACAACTAGATATCAACCTCTGTTACTATTCCAAGGGCCCCAAATAGCTAAAGTAATACCAGGGGTTTGAATGTTAACGAACAAAGTGTGACCATCAGGTGAGAAACAGGCTCCAGCAAACTCACTATCATTTAAGGCGTTACGTGCGAAATTATAAAGTTCGCCGTCAGGAGTCACACCTCTTAAGAAATTTTCACCATCCCCATCTTCGCAGAGAATCAGATCGCCAAAAGGGGCCACAACTATGTTATCGGGCATATCGAGTTCATTTTTAGATTGAGACTCGACAAACAATTCAATTGTCTCTTCACCCGGAATGTAGCGCCAGACCTGACCACCACCTACAGGGCCACCATCTGTAGCGGTAAAATAAAATTCACCTTTGCCATTGTTGCCTTTCTTACCCTTGTTATCCTCATAATAGATGCCTTCCCCACGGCTAAACTGGGCTGCACCTAAGTTGAAGCCTTGCACTCTGACATTATCTGTAGTTGTTGGGTTGGGATCGAGAATATTCACCCAATCTACAGACAACTTCTGTCCTACTACAAAACCGGTTTTAGTGTTGACTTTTGGTTTACCTACGATCCTCAAAGCTTGAAGAGTTCCACCTTTTTGTAACTGGCCAGGAAATTTCGGAATAAAACGGTAGAAAAGGCTATCTCCTCTATCTTCTGTCTGATAAACAATCCCAGTTTTAGGATCTACAGCTATAGCCTCATGATTAAACCGTCCCATATCAACTAGAGGCACTGGATCTACGGCAGAGGTGGCGCTAGCCGGAACCTCAAAGTTATAACCGTGTAACTTTGTTACCCCATTACTTGCACTTGGTCTAGTTGTATCTTCTTCACAGCTAATCCATGAACCCCAAGGAGTTATACCACCCGCACAGTTACGAATGGTTCCACCAAGAGAGGCGAACTGTTTTATCAGCTGGCGATTTGGCCCAACAACCAAGGTTGTAGTGCCACCTCTGCAAATAGGATCGTAGGGATTAAGTACTTGTACTTTTGTACTAGAAGTGATGCTAAGTTCGTGATTACGAACCAAAATTGTTGTGTTTTTGGGCCCAGGGAAGGCTGCCATCCCATCATGATTACTAGGCTCTAGATTCCCATCGCTCATGAGAGTGCCTGTGCGAGATATAACTTCATACTGAAATCCCCTTGGCACTTCTAAAATCCCATCAGCACCTGGAAAGAGCGGCCCATATCCTTTACCAAGTTTTTGACCAAAAGCTTTTCTCGCAAGAAGACCTTCCAAAGGAGACACCATCAAAGTGCCGACAGCAGTCGTACCTGCTATTGCAAAAAATTTACGTCTTGAAAATGTCATGAGGATGGTTTGGTTACTTAAAATAATGCTGAAGAGAAAATATT
The DNA here is from genome assembly GCF_034530675.2 of Nostoc sp. DedVER02. Taxonomy (NCBI): domain Bacteria; kingdom Bacillati; phylum Cyanobacteriota; class Cyanophyceae; order Nostocales; family Nostocaceae; genus Nostoc; species Nostoc sp. DedVER02. The sequence continues at coordinate 38,261 of NZ_JAVRCP020000020.1, read as the reverse complement.
TGATTTTGATTAAGTTTGGGTAATGTTTTATTTAATTTAGGGTTATTTAACAAAACATAAATTTATATAAAAATTTTCCAATAAAACCCAGCAATATTTATTAATGTAAGCTTTATCCAAACCCACTACGTAAAGTCTGGAGCTATATCAACAAAGTCTACGGTGGTAGGTTCTTTTACTCGCACTCTTTAAAAGGTAAAAGCTAAGAAAATACAGGAGTTAATTTAAATTAAAAAATAGTTGTATGCCGACGAAAACACAGTATTTGTTTAAGAATAGTTAAAGATTAGTTTAATTTAAATAAATATAGCCATTTGAAAATAAATTTTGCTATTTAGAATTTCTATTGAAAAAAATAATCAAAAATTATAATGATTAATTTGAATCTAAGTGATACAATTTCCCTGAAGGTTTTTCGTGCATTACATTAATTAGGTAAGAGAAGTCATTGTTTATTGTGATTTCCAGAGTCTAAAGCCTCTAATTATAAGAGGAATTAAGCTAATTGGCATAAATTGTGTTGACTTTGAGAGTGCCTAATGAGATACATGAATTAAGTTTGTAGAGTTCACATCTCGAAGTAATAATTTAGTATTGCAATCAATAGTGATTATTACTTTACAGTCAACTACGACATCAAATATCAAGAAGATGAAAAGCATTCGTAACCAAACCAAAGCTACAGTAGCTGTTGTTGCTTTTAGTATAGCTAGTTTAATTCATGCTTCCAGTGCTGATGCTGCTTCTTTTGAGCTTGATTGGCAAGGAGATAAAGGTTATTCAGCTAAGGGGCAATTTAGCTATGATGATAATTTTCTGGGAAGCATTGTTACTAAGGATCAACTGACTGATTTTGCTATTTCTTTCTTCAACCCACAGGGAACTTTGCTGCAAACTTTTAACTACGATTTTCCGCAATCGGATAGTAGTTTTAATTTCAACTTTGAGCCAGCCACAAAGACTGTTCTACAAACTGGTAACTTTGATACATCTAATGGTTTTGATTTAGGAATTGACTTTGCAACTGATGTGACAGGTTTAGATTTTTATACTTATCTAAATGCTGAACAAGGATTACCAACGGCTAAAATATTCTTGAAGGATGACCTTTCACCAGAAGTATGCAATACATACCCAGACTGTAGGTTGGATCTTGGGGGTAAGTTGACTGCAACTGCGATTCCTGAACCCGGTGCAATTTTTGGTTTGTTGGTTCTTGGTTTTGTAAATAGAGCCTTGAAGAAAAAGCCAGCATCTACATAGACAGTGAACCTGAATAGTTGAAGCTAGCCTGATTAGAACTGTAATTAAACATTATTCTAGCTTTAATGACCAAGAAATTTAGAAGGTTATAAATGCCTAAAATTTTTAGGGGGACGTATTGCAAATATGTCCCCTATTTATATTAATTGGGTAATAATAAATCAAACAACACAGTGAACTTTTAACTAACAATTCCTAGATTGTTGTAGATTTCGATGAGATTGCCATCAGGATCGCGAAAATGAGCCGTGCGAATTCCCCAGTCTGGGCGATCTTGTGGTTCAGTCACAACGATCGCACTTTGACTCTTTACTTGCTGATAAACCTCATCCACGTTATCGACTGCGAAAATCAAGGCAATTTTATCTCGATTTACAATGTATGAAGGCTGTTCAATTCTTGGGACTACCTCAGCCATTAATTCTTTTTTAAACAAACCTAGCTTCACGTATCCGGTATTGAACTCAGCATATCCGCTATTTTCATCGCCCCAATCGACATCAAATTTTAGCAGATCCCGGTAGAACAGAAAAGAATCTTTGTAGTTGGATACAAGCAGTCTCAGGTGTGTTAACTGAAGCTTCATGTCTGTTACCTTAATCTACTAACTGTGAATTCTAGGTTCTGAGTGCAAAGTCGCCAGCAACTCGCTTTCGACAATTGCTAATTCATCAAGCCGTTGCATGACAATTTCTTTGTCGAAGTAAGTAGCAGCTAAAACCCAATATATACCGTAGTGGCGCGCTTCGGATGCCATTAACCCCCGATAAAATTTTGCTAACTCTGGTTCTGGACAGTGAGCAGCTAATAGTCCCAGGCGTTCGTGAGAGCGAGCTTCGATTAAACCTGTGACTAGTAAGGAGTCCAGAAATCGTTCAGGTTCTTTGGGCCGGACTTGAGCTTTTAAACCTGCGCCGTAGGGAGGCGGTGGTAAGGGAGCTAGGGGAATATTCCGGCGTTCTAACCATTGGTTGACTAGCTCAAAGTGTTCTAGTTCTTCGCGGGCGATCGCAGTTAATTCCCGAACCATTTTAGTATTGGAAGGGTAGCGAAACATCATGTTTAAAGCCACACCTGCTGCTTTACGTTCACAGTGGGAGTGGTCGAGTAAGATGATATCTAAATTAGCGATCGCTTGTTCGACCCAAGCAGAGCTAGTGGGCTGTTTTAAGGCGTTGATAGTTGGTAACTGAGTAAGCACATCACAAAACTCCAGAATGTTAATTTAGCTGAGTATCCCAGCAAATTGATTTTAATCGTGGACGGAGCAATTTGTTGCTCTTATAGCCCAATCGACTAAAATTCACGCTTACACTAGGCTTAGTCTGCCTGAACGGACTAAGAAAAACTGAGGGTTTGGTTTGTGCAATACCTTCGCCAAAAGAAGAGGATGAAGAGAGAGGGCAGTCTGTAGTAGAGTTGTTGTCTTCCCAAAGGACAACTCAAAGCCTACAAAACAGCCCATGCCCGATATCTGATCACTCCTGCAATGCCTGCTACCGTAGATAAACTTACAAGCGTGCTATTCAGTTCTGAGAGCGATCGCAGAGTGAGCGATCGCGCAGCGACTGTGCAGGAGTTTCGCCGTTCTCAACTGCTGTGTTAATTTTCAGATAATCCTGTACCAACTTGCAACCATAAGTCAGTGCATCTAGCTTGAGAATTTGGGGCAAGTTCCAAAGAATGAGCGTGTTGTCATCACCACCGGAAGCAAGGATTTTTCCATCGCGGCTGATTGCAATTTGCCTAATCGCTGCGGTATGTCCTCTGAGGGTAGTTATTTCTGTACCATCAAGTCTCCAAAGCTTAACGGTTCCATCTCCACTGCCAGAAGCTAGTATTTTACCAGTGCCTGACGGCAGGCTATCGCCAACGGGACTAAAAGCTATCCCCCAAATTGCGGCTGTGTGACCAATGAATGTTTGCAGTAACTTGCCTTCAAGTGTCCACAGCTTAATGGTATTGTCGCCACTTCCAGAAGCTACCATCTTACCGTCAGGACTAAAGGCAACTGTCCAAACTGCCGCCGAATGTCCGACAAATGTGCTGAGTAACTTACCTTCTAGCGTCCATAGTTTAACAGTACCATCCTCACTGGCAGAAGCAATCAGTTGACTGTCAGGGCTAAATGCAACTTCCCATATTTCGGCTTGATGCCCTTTGAGAATCTGTAGCGTAGGTTGACCTACACGCCAGATCCGAACATTATTGTCAGCATTAGGTATGGCGATCGCTCGACCATCGGGACTTAATAACGCTCCGGTGATTTTGCCATGAGGGTTTTTGTAACTAGCGATTAACGTACCATCTCGCCGCTTGAGTTGTACCGTATCATCTTCACTAGGAAGAGCTATTAACTTGTTATCGTCACTGAAAGAAACCTGGGAGACTGAGCTTTTTTGTATCAAAGTTTTCTGCAATTTGCCTTGACGACTCCAAAATTTCACAGTATTTTCGTGGCTGGCTGTGGCGATGGTGGAACTGTCGGAGGCGATCGCTATTGACCAAATCCCGCCTTTATGGGCTATGGCACTCTTTTGGAATGGATTTTCACTCTGCCAAAGTCTTACAAGATTTTCTGCACCTGCCGAAGCTATAAAGCTACCGTCAGGACTGAAAGTAACTCCCCAAACAGATGCACTATGTCCTCTGAGGGTTCTCTGTTCTATGCCATCAATGTCCCAAAGTTTTATAGTTTTGTCGAGACTAGCGGAAGCAATAGTCTGACCATTAGGACTAAACGCGACTCCCGAAACTCCCGCACTATGACCAATGAGAGTTTTATAAAAACGATAACTGCCATCTGTGCTGTCTCGCTGCCAAAGTTTGACAGTTGTATCTTCACTCACCGAAGCAATGGTCTTACCGTCAGGGCTAAAAGCTACGTCCAAAACCCAAGATGTATGACCTTGGAGAGGTTGTAGGGTTTTGGCGTTCTGCCAGCCTGATGTGTCTCGTCTCCAGAGTTTGATTGTCCCGTCAAAATTTCCAGCAGCAATGGTCTGGCCGTCAGGACTAAAAGCAACTTCCCGAAATCCCTTTGTGTAATTTTGAAACGTTCTTAGCAGTTGACCCCTTCGGGGTGATGCCTCCGGCACGCCAGGGCGAACGCCAGTCGCCTGCGGAGGGATACCCTTCTTCTCCTGGCGGAGACGCTGCGCGAACAGCGCTGGCTCACCATCTAGCTGCCAAACTTTTACCGTTGTATCCCAACTTGCAGAGGCAATAGTTTGACCATCCCGACTAAATGCGATTCCCCAAACTGAAGCTGTATGAGCTTGGAATGTCTTATAAATGTGCCACGATGCCTCTTTGCGATCGCGCTGCCAAAGTATAATAGAACCATCCTCACTTCCTGATGCAAGTATCTGACCGTCAGGACTAAATTTAACTGATTTAACTGCTTTCTCATGACCTTTGAGAGTAGCAATTTCTCGGCCATCACGTCGCCAAAGTTTGATTGTTCTATCCATACTGGCTGAAGCAACCAGAGAACTGTCAGGGCTAATATCTACAGCCATTACAGCTGCGGTATGCCCCGAAAAACGGTTGTATTCATCTGCTCCATAAACTGCTTGTTGCAGTGCATTTTCTACTTGAGGTGCAAGATTTGTATTTGATTTACCTAATTTTTGCAGTCTTTTTTTGGCTTTGATTGCTTCTATAAGTGCATCCAATCTGCGATTTGAGGCAAACAATCCAACAGAAGAAGATACAAGCGCTTGAATTTCACTGTTTTTAGCAATAGTTTCACTTTTCTGAGTCTGGCGATACAAAATGAAAGTTCCTATTCCCAAATTACTAGAAACGAGCAACCCAATAGTTACTGCAACTAGTAAATATCTCTGCAATAAAGCTGTTTTTTTCTCTTGTGCTAGTCTTGCTTCTATCTCTAAAGCCGTTTTTTTCTCTTGTATGAGTCTTGCTTCTACTTCTTGAAGCCGTGCTGCCTCCAATGCCATTTGCACTTCTTTGCGATCGCATTCAACACTTGCGGCTAAATATTGATAATCCAAATCGCTCAGACTCTTACCTTGTACCCAATTTTGAGTATCTTTTAAAGCTTGTCCTCGCAACAGACGCGATTCATCTGTGTAACGTGATGCTACCCAAGCGTTGAATGTTTGCGAGTAGGGACGGAGATTATCTAATTGTCTTAACACCCATTGGGCATTAAAAACATTTCGATAGATAGGATTTTTAATTTTGAGATAGCCGTTGTGTCTTTCTACTAAACCGGACAACAACAGTTGTGTCTGTTCTCGACTATCATCACTCGGAACAGAATGAAGGGGCAAAGGGGAAAATTCTCCCCCGCTTCCCTGCTCAATAGCCTCTTCTGCTTGCAACACCTGTTGATAAATACTCAACAACCGCCCTGCTTGTTGTTCGTCGAATAGGAGGCGATCGCGAATAGTACGCAAATGTTCGGGTTCGTCTTGTGACTGCCAATTTTGAATAATCTGCTTAAGCACTAATTGCTCTACCCACAATGCTTCTGTACCTGGAGGTAGAGTAATCATTCCTGTAGTAGTTTCAAAGGCAACTTCAGTAATTAAGTCACAGAGCTTTTGTGTCAGAAAGGGTTGTCCGCCTGTCCAATAAATAACCTCTTGTAGTATTGCTTGTGGTTGACTGACTACTTCTTCTAATCCTAGAAGCAAAGGCGTGGCTTCATTTAGTCCAAAACCCTGTAACTCAATTGCTTTACCAAGGTTAAAGGGCGTGCGGCGTTTATCAGCAATCAAGTCGGAGGGACTAGCTACACCAAATAGTGCAAATCCCAAGCGTTCAAAGTTTGAGTTGTGTGGTCGTAGATTATAGCATTGACGAATCCAAGCAAAAAAGTCGTTAATTGGGAAACTTAAACTTAGTAGGCTATCAATCTCATCAATAAATATGAAAATGCGTTTAGCTTTGCCGTTTTGTAGAGAATCACTTTTGAGACTTGGTAGTAAGATATCTTCAACAAATAGCTGTAATTTTTGCACCGAGGAAATACCTGCTTGCATTTTCCACCAATGCTGAAAGTCAATTTGTGATGCTAATTTTAAACTATATAATAAACTGACAATAATGCCTTTATACCATTGGTCTGGTGTAGTATCTTCAATACCCAAACGAGTCATATCCAAGTAAACACAGCTATGACCTTCTTCCTTAAGACGATAACTTGTGCGTTGTAGTAACGATGACTTACCCATCTGACGGGAGTTGAAAACATAACAGAAATTGCCAGCTTTCAAACTGGCATAGAGTTGTTCATCTGCTTGACGGGTAACGTATGTGGGATCGTCACTGCGGAGACTACCCCCTACTTGATATCTCATATCTAAGTGTGATTATCAAATAAAAACATTAACACAATCACTAGTAATTTGTAGATAAATTATTGAAAGTAAATATTGTAAATTTTACAGCATAGTTTTATGTAATAATTCAGTTTATTCTATAGAATTAGTCAAATCCTCTTGACTCCCGCTTTTTTATTGAAAGAGAGATAATAACTGTGTTGTAGAAAAAATACTTGAAAAGAGCTAATATCAATTTTTAGAAAAACCACAAATTTCAATTTCTTCTTGGCTAAAAGTATCCTTTAATATCTTGCGGAGAACACGCTGAATATGAAGATGTTTTCCAGGCTTGACTTTTGTCAGTGTCAGCAGTAATAGATTATTCTCGCCAAAATGTTCTAGTCCAGCTACACGGGTAGGTTCTAAAACATCTTGTTCATCAGCTTTTAACTGCTGTCCTACCTTCTCAACTACTCTATACACATGATCTAAATTGGAGTTATATGAAACACTAACTTCTACCCTTGCATATATATATTGTTTAGAGAAATTGACAATTGATCCAATATCCCCATTCCGAACAATCTGCAATTGACCATCAGGATGGCGGAGGTGAGTGGTTCGCAGTTCAATCGCCTCTACAACTCCCTCAACACTTCTCTCTTCCATTTTCCCGGCTTCGACATAATCACCAACCAAGTAATAGTTTTCAAATAAAATCAAAAATCCACAAACAACATCATTAATCAGGTTTTGCGCTCCAAGACCAACTGCTATACCCACAATTCCTGCACCTGCTAAGATCGGTGCAGGATCAATGCCAATCAGCCGGAGTATAGTTACTCCGGCTGTAAAGTAGATGAAATATTTGGCAAAACTCCGTATTAAAGGAATTAGCGTCAGCCGTTTCTGTTGCTGTGAATCATTTAAATCTGTAGTTTTTAAGTAGAACTCATCTAGAATAAAGTAAACGACTTCAATCAAAACATTGCTAATAAAATAAACCCCAATAATCTGCACAATTCTAGGGGTATAAGCACTTATCCAAGCGATAGGTTCTATTTCTGGAACAACAAGATTTACTATGCCAACATAGAGAACGTATTCCAAACATTTTTTGAAGAGGGGAATTAAGTGGCGTAAACGCTCGTATAAACGTAGTAGATTGTCAGAATTGGAGTATTTAAGACTCAGTGCGTCGAGAGTATCAACAATGGTAGCAACAGCTTTAATTATCAGTAAACCAACTGAGATAATAATGTATATTTTTAAAGCAATGTAAAGATATTTGGGAACAACTTCTGGGATGTAGAGAAATTTAGCACAGATGATAAAAGAAGATATCCAGAGGGTATGAACAACAATTCTTTTTAAGACTTTAAAGAAAGCCTCAATACTCTCATCATTAGCTTTTATTTGATCGGCTTGCTTTGCGTAATTGCAGACCCAATCTATACTCCGCTTTAACGGTGAGATGCTAAACTTAACTAGCAATAGCAAACTCACGCTTTTGAAGCTTGCCGTAAAAAGATTGATCCAAAATTGGGTAGGAAGACTACGAATTAGATTAAGTTGAAATTCTTGAATGTTTCCACGTCGATAAATTACCATCCCATTCACGCCAACCAGCGCCAGACACATAATCACACAAATTAAAATTAAAATTTTGCTGATGCTGCGGCGCAGAAAAGTGATGTTTGCAATTCTTCCTTGAAGCCAAGTAAGTTTAGTAAACTGTTTGAATATGATACCAATCAGCAAGTTCAATAGAGAAAAAACGACTATTAAAAATATGACTTCAACGAGGATAATTAATATGTTCATTTTTGAGTAAAAATATCTGAAAAAGTAGTTACATTCCCGTGTTTTTAAAGAATACGAGGAGATGTTAGCCCAGAAAAATTAGTGAAATAGTCTACTAACTAAGAAAATCACAATCAACTTACGGTACTGGTCGCGTAAGTTAGCTTTGATGATAAAAGGAAGCCTTAATAGGGGCTTTTCTCAGGATATAAGAGCTTGAGGCGCTTTTGCCGTAGTGCTGATTCTTCTTGTTGTAGTTGCTCTAACTGCTCTACTATTTCTTCTTTTACCCCTAAAATAGAAGCCATTTGCCGAATTTTTATCTTCTCTTTTTCATGAAGTTCTCCATCAGCAGCACAAGCCCAAATTGCAGTGAGAAGTAAATCTCTCTGTGCTATGGATACTTGAGGAGAACGAGCAATTACTTCTGTTAAATCTTCATCCGCTTTATATGTTTTTAGCTCTTCAATTACCCAGTCTTCTACTCCCCAAGATGCACAGAATCCAAGCGCCCAATCCTTTTCTTCTGCTGAGAGAACTTCATCTGCATTAGCGCAACATAAAACAGATTTCATATAAGTGCTAGAGTCCTCATTTGTAGGAATCTGATTAAACCCAAAGAACCAATTAAATATCCAAGATTTACCAAGTTTTTTGATATCAGACATAAGTTTCGATTACTAGTTGCTTATTTACTACAAAAGTATTTGAAATTTGCTACTATCTGTGTGCATGGATGTAGTCTACAAAGTAAAATCTGGGACGAAGCCAGAATCTTAGCCAACCGTAAGCTCCTAAACCTAGTAGTGCGATCGCAATTAAGGGTAAACCCAGAGTTAGTTGCAATCTATCAGGAAGGAGAGCAACAGCGCAAACAGTAATCACAAAGTAGATTAAAAGTACTGCTTGCAAGCGTTGCACAACCAAAAGTGCTTCTTGACAGCTACGACAATGTTGGGTGTGTTGATTGTAACGATCGAGCATTTGTTGGCGATCGCTATTGATATTCCGTATCGGTGGAACATTGATTCCAACTTCACTCCAGGGTAGTTGTCCGTGACAATAGCGATCAAACCAATTCCTAAACTCAATTACTAAACGGTCTGCACTTGTAGGTAACTGATAGGCAGTTTTCCAGCTAGTGGTAGATTTTTGTTGTTGGAGAAAATACTCTTGCTGCTGTAAAAGAACCATATCTCCATCAATAACCAGATTGCGATCGCTGATGTGTTCCCACCAACGGGGTTTGAGACGAAAAAGCGTTGTGGCAAAGTTACGGGCAAATAAAATAATAATTCTAGACTTACCTGGAGATACGGGTATACAGTAGCTGACAAATCCAAACTGTTTGCTGCTATCGCCAAAACTAAAAGTATATTCTAAGCGACAAGGTGGTTCAAAAGTGATTTTTCTTTGAACACGTCCAACTGTTGTTACTTCAATCAAATTGAGTGTTGATTGTTCAATTTTAAGCGGGATTGGTCTTGCTTGTTTGCGATCGCCCTGCACGCCATGATGAGAAAAAGGAACATGGCTCGGATCTGCCACATTTTCTATAAGCGTTTGCCAGTCATACTCTAAATCTCGTACAAAAGAAGTCCAAACAAAGCCTTTGCTTGCATCTATTTTGGGTGACAAAGGTAAGGGTGTATTAGCAGCTAGTTCACTTGATTTTGCATCTGGCCAAACCCAGAGTAAATCCTGTTGCTGACGAACTGGTAGTCCTACAGCACAGAGATTTTTTTGATTGTTGCTCACAAGTTCTGGATTTTCTGCTTGGGGAATATGAGTACAAATTCCTTGCTTGTCAAATTGCCAACCATGATAGCTACACATTAAATTCCCTGTTTCGTCATCAATGCGTCCCTCACTTAAGGGAGCAAGGCGGTGGGGGCATTGATCTAAAAACACTTGGAAAGTTTCAGATGATTTGGGTTTCCAGATGACTAAACGCAGTCCCAAAAGTGTCACTGAAGTTGGTTGCTTGGGATTTAAGTCTTCGATGGGTGAGAGAGGATACCAATGCTGAAAAAAGTTAAATTCAGGTTCCATTTTACTAACGGGAATTTAAATTAAGATTTGGCTCAATTATGGTTTTTCCTCCACTAGGAAACACTATATATAGCAACAGTCAAGGTGGTTAGGACATCAACAGACGATAAAACTTAGACACAAAAAGGCTTTTCACCTAGTCCCCAGTCCCTTGATATAAAATATTCAGCAGGTAAAGCTTTCGAGTTGCTTTGGAACGCTCAAAATGAGGCTTTACCACCAAGAACCATCTACGATGTGAAGGCAATAGCAAACCCACAACATTCTTACTTAGTATTAGCGAACGTCATGAACCAGTCGTACTTGAGGGTGTTTGAAAAATTGTAGCAGTCAAGTTTTATGCTAATTACCTCACCATAATTCATATTATGGCAAGGTAGATAAACGTCTGTGATGTTTCGTCGGGCAATAACTCATAGTCTCTGACTAATCGCTGACACCCCATCAGCCAACCGTAACTGCGCTTGAATAACCAACGTTATTCAAGCAACATAAAGCTCTTAAATTAAGCTAAAACCTCAGTTTGGAGTAGCGCTTTACGTAATGCTGTTACTGCTTCTTCTGTCTCTATCAATCTATCGATAGCAAGCGCAATATCATCTTCAAGCTTTAACAGTTTAGCTGCTTTTTTTACAGCTTCTTTCTCTTCAACTGAGTAATTATCAACACGAGCCATTTGAATTGCATGATACAACAATGACCTTGATTTAGACCAAGTAGGAACATCAACTGTAATCTTACTCAGCAAATTTCCTAAATCAGCATTTTTATAGTCAAATGCTTTGTATTTTGCTATTACTTCTTCAGGAGCGCCAGCCAAGCGTTGATGATTTACTAACCAGTTCAATTCAGCTTCTGAAACTTCTCCGTCTGCTCCAGCAATAGCAAGTAACGCATATCCATAGTTAAGATATGCTTCAGTAGGAATTGCAGAAATACCTAAGTTCTTTTTCAGAAATTCTGAAGCTGGTAGTACTTCTTGAACATTGCTCATACATTACCTCTTTGTTTTTTGTTAAATTTACTATTTAGCAGATACATACAATTTATAAATGAAAGAATTATTACCCAGGTTTATAATTACTATTTACCCATTAAATTATTTCTATAATTGCTGATGTACTGCTATTGGTATCTAAGCATTTAGATATTCTCAGCTAAGAAGCGAAAATGCAAGGACAGTTAAGGTAGTTAAGAAAGTTAGCAAAAAATTATTTTAAATTGAAAATAGATTATAGTTAAATACTTGATATCAAACAGCTATTAACTGCTATTGTTGAAAACGCGGAACTAAAATTTTCTGGAATTTGATCCTGTACTACTGCGATGCTTAGGTTGGGATGCGCCTACGCAGTAACTGATATTGAGTGAGTGCCTTACTATTGCTTTATCAAACAATTGTCGATAGCTGTTTTGCAAAATAGGCGCGGTAGAGTTCGCAACGTGGTAAGATGCGATCGCCCTCAAAGCGAATTAATCCCAAACCTTCAAGCTTGTTAGTGTCAATAGGATTAAGAGAAATACCTTGTTTTGCTGCCAGAATTTCAGCATAAGTCTTTGCCAGTCTAGAGTTTTCTTGCAGTTTCATCAACTGTCGCCATAAATGATCGCGGTAGATACCACCATTAGCGATCGCTTCCTCTATTATTTCTTGCAGGGTCATTTCATGAGACTTAAGATAGTACAAACTAATCTGAATTAGTGCTGGATGTCCTCCTACTAATGACATTAGTTGAGTAAAATCTTTAGCTTGAAACGAGTCTAAACTATACCGCCTAGCTAAATCTTCTACTTGTGGTTGAGTAAAATCGCTCAGACGAATAGGTAGACCAATATTAAAAGGAGAGAGGTTAATATCCATAGAGATATAGTCTTCGGTTGAGTAAACCATTACTAACCTCAGCTTTTGCCAGTTGGGATTGTGTCGTGCTTCCTCACACCACGATCGCAACAATGCAAAAAAATCTTGACAAATGTGAGGATATTCAAAAAAACGGTCAACTTCATTCAACACTAAAACTACTGGACTTTGACATTGTTCGAGCAAATAGTTTTCTAAATAGAAGCCGCTACTCAAGTTGTAGCCAATTTCTTCATTCCACTTTTCCTTGAGTTTGGGGTCAATACCTAACCCTGTTGCAATTTTCCAGCAAAGACGACGCAACAGTTTATTTAAATCAGTTAAACACTCACTATCGAATTGGTAGCAATTCAGATTCACAGTCTGATACCCAAGTTTGTGTGCAAACGCACAAAGCCGCAACACAAGAGAACTTTTACCCATCTGTTTGGGGGATCTAATTCGAATCACGCAGCCACTAGTAGTTATTTCTCGATAAACCTTTTTCTCTAGCGGAGGACGTTCAATATAAAAGTGAGAATCTAAAGGTACGGGCCCATCCGGGTATGACCAAAGGTTTTCTATCTGTTCAGCTTGTGTATGATGTTTTTCGACAAATGAGGTTAATTCGGAACGTTGAGATAAATCTTCTCTTATATTTGTAATAGACAATAACTCAGATGTTTCAGTCTCATTTGCTTTGTTGACTATGGTGTAGTCTTCGCTGTGTAATTCTAGATTAAAAGCGCTAAAGCAGAGTTTTATAGTTTTTTGATCTACACTTTCACTTAAAGACCATAATTTACTCAAAGTTCTACTAGAAACATGAATACGCGAGCTTATTTCTTCTAAACTCAAGTGTTCGCCTTTGTTTTCTACTACCTCTACATAAAGAATTGCTGATTGCAACCGTTTAATTCCTGTAGAAGTTAGTACAACTCCCCGTTTGCGTTTAGTTTTATACATTGCTGTTCCAGATATTTATTACAAATGAGTGTTACAAGCAATAATTTTTTCTATTTGCCTACTGAAACTGGAACTAAAAGGAGCAGTTTTTGATACACTGCAATTTCACTTTCTCCTCAAATCTATTGGAACTCTAATAAACTAAGTTACATTATACTAGCTTGATAGTAAACACTGACATCAATTATTTATTTATCCTACTTTTCCTACTTTTCTTACTTTTCCTACTTTTGCACTCAGTATTTGATGGTTGTCTTGCAAAAAATGTCTGAAGAAATAAAGTCCTTGTATTCAGTTAAATTTATACAAATACGATTAAACAATGTAATATTTTTAACTTGTATGATTTATGACTTTTGTTGTTTGTGTGTTGCAAAAAAATTATCGCTTTAGTAGAACTATAAATACTGAGTATTAATAGTTTTGGAAATATTTGTTATCAAAACTTAAGTTGAAAACTTTTATGCACAAGCAAAATCCAAAGATATACGAATAAATGATATATAATTGTAATATTTTATACTTTCTTACAAGAAGAAATCAGGAGTCAGAAAAAGGCCATGAATTCTGTACGAGTGGCTGATAGCTTGCGGAGTGCGAGTTCACGATAGCGTAGCGGTAGCGAGTCTGCGAGCGTCGCGTCTGAATATTGATTTAAAACTTCGCCCCTTGTGGCGCGAAAAGAATTAAAATATTCTCGCCTTAAAACTCAATCCCTTCATGGGTGGAGTATTCTGACTCGAATGACACTAAATTAAGCTGAAGAGTATGCAGCGTAAGGATTGCAGAGGGGTAGGGGGCAAGGGTACAGAGGGGAATTATCTAAATATCCGAACGCAATACCTAAAACTTCTTCTTTCTCCTCTGCTCCTCTGCACCCCTGCTGCCTCAACGATTTTCCCTTTTCTTAGTGCCATTCTATTCTGACTCCTGTATTCTGACTCCTGACTCCTGTTTATCACACAAGCAATGCAGAACTTATCTAACAGATGTATTCTAATTACCAGCTTCTACCAAGAAAAGGGAAGATTTTCTAACTGTCTTAATACCCATTGAGGAGTGAAAACATTCCGGTAAATTGGATTTTTAACTCTCAGATAGCCGTTATAATTTTCTACCAAACCAGCTAGCAACAGTTCTGTCTGTTCTTTACTATTATCGGCTGGTATCAAGTTCTCTATCGGGTTCCTATTCTTTAGTTCCTCTACTTGTAACACCTGTTGATAAATATTTAATAACTTTCCTGCTTTGTGTTCGTCAAAAAGTAAGCGATCTCTTATAGTACGGAGATGTTCAGGTTCATCTTGGAATTCCCAATGTTGAATAATGCGCGATCGCACCAATTGTTCTATCCAATATCCTTCAGCACCGTTCGGTATAGTAATCGTTCCTTTATAACTTTCCAAAGCAACTTGCACAACTAACTGACAAAGCTTTTGCGTGAGAAACGGCTGTCCTCTTGTCCAATGAATAATATACTGCAATATTAGCTGTGGCTGGGTGACTACTTCTTCTAAGCCTTCTAGCAGGGGCATAGCTTCATGTATTTGAAAATCACATAACTTAATTGCTTGACCAATCTTAAAGGGATTTCGATATCGATCGGCAATTAAGTTAGATGGACTGGCTACACCAAACAAAGCAAAACCCAAGCGTTGAAAACTTAGATTGTGTGCTTGCTGCTCATAACAATAACGAATCCAGAGAAAAAAATCGTTGACCGGAAAATCCAAACTTAGCAGACAATTAATATTATCGATAAAGATGAAAATGCGATTATTTGGAACTGCCTTCAGCAACACCTGTTCAACAAATCGATACAGTCGTTGTACAGGAGCAAGCTCTGATTGTTGCTTCCACCAACTTTCAAAGTTGACCTGTTTTGTCAGATTTAACTTGTGAAACAGGCTGAATATAATACCTTTATACCATTGTATAGGTGTAATGTGATTAGTACCTAATAGAGCTAAACTCAGATAAACACATATATGATTTTCTTTTTCTAAGCGATGAATAGTCCGGTGTAGTAAAGATGATTTACCTGTTTGATGGGAGTTGAAAACGTAACAAAAATCTCCTGTTTTTAATCCAGTATAAAGTTGTTCGTCTGCTTGACGGACAATATATGTAGAGTCATCATACTTCAGGCTACCACCGACTTGATATCTCATAGTCAAGTCAATTACTATAAATACTGATGCTTGTACTTTTGTAATCGATACTATATTTAAACGCAACAATATTTTGATGTATTTTAATTATTATGCTCATCATCTTTACTGTTAATTAAATTTTAATTGTCTTATCTTTACTTAAATTCTCTGATGGCGATCGCCCTGTTTCATCACTCTCAGGGAATAGTTTTTTTCTAACTATTATGCTATATGCCGAGCTTTCTATTCCACTTACTTCCTTTTCATTGGGCTGTTAAATTGACATTTGATAAATCTAGGTTGAGATTTTTAGCAATGGCATAACCGCCCAGCATAGCTAATCGCAATGCAAACGAGAATGCAAATCAACATAGTTCATAATTTTTCACAGTATACGTGTAGTGGGGAATAACAACTAAATTAGCCTATGAAGAAAGCAAATTTTTTAAAAAAAATTATATATTTTTAGATAACTAAAGAATAATCGCTCAAGAGATAGTACCAAAGTTGATCACTCTATCATGTGCAGACTTATCTTCTCTTAGCTAAAAACAAAAATCAAGGAAAGTTAAGACATTTAAGTAAATTTTTGAGATAGTTAAGACAGCAATACTGCTCAGTTAAGGAAAAAAGTAAGCTCAAGCCCTTGAAATATCGTTGTCTATAATGCCCCAAAGAAGCTTAACCAAGCAGTATTAGTTAAAACAATTAATAAAAAAGTAACTTGTGTTTTAAACTAAAAAATGAAAACAACTCTTCAAATAATGACACAATCATTCTAAATCAAGAAAATGCGATTGTTATCTGGTAAGAAAAAGCTTGAGGTGTCCCAATGAATATGGTAGATGGTTCAACCCTATTGACCACAATTTTTGTGCTAGTAGATGATTGGTATCAGCAAAAAGGCTATCGTTATTACCAAGACCATCACCAAGATTTACAGATAGTGAGATGTTGACGCTGTTAGTGGCAATAGATTTTTTCCTATACCCAAGAGAACAGCAGTTTTTAGGGTTTGTCAGAGTAAACAAATGCAAGTCTATTCCCGAAATTATCAGACCAGAGGCAATTCTACCATTGAGCCAGACGCTTGGAGGGAATGCTCGAAGAACTAAGACGTTTTGAGTTTGAGACTTAGGAGTAATATTTGAGCGCACCTTGTTGTTATATACAAAACCAGTAGCAGTAGTTGGCTACAAACGCGACAAAGGCCAAAGTGATTTTACTGGCAATGCTGGTTATGGGTGGTGTACCAGTTGAAAAATGAAGCGTTTAGGCATTGATGTCCTTACTTTTGAACAATATCCTGTGGCTGAATTCACATAAGGCGTATATTTTAAATATCTATGTGCTTAACTTTCTTAACTTTCCTAAATTTCCTAAATTTCTTAACTGTTCTCTTAAATATCTTCTTAAATGTCTTAACTGATCTTGCATCTTATTTAAAAAACTGGGATTATTTATCTGAATATATCTACTGAATAATTAAAAATAAATTATGATGTTGCTTACAAATTAATAATAAAGTTGTAGTTTTAGCATCCAACGATGTGCCCAACTGCGGTGTAAGTCAAACAACACCCCTGCGACATCAAAGGTAGGATGCCCAAAAAATTTTACCGATACCCAAGATATTTAAATTTCAAAAAAAGTTTAGTTTTTTATAAATAATTTTGATGGCTATTTGTTAATTAATATTAATTCGCTTTGAGCATAATTATATTGTTGCTAATTTCACTATCATAAAAGCGAAATATTAGCCAAGAAAAAAAGTGCTAATACTTCCAATTTAACAGTGACAAAAAGAGTAAGTTCATCTAAATAAAGGTTTTTTTAGTAGCAAAGACTATATTTTTGCATTATTTGTATTTTTATAAATAAGATTGTCAGGATTTTCAGGAGTTTTAATGGATAGAATTATAAAAACAAATTCCCCACTCTCTTCTGGCCAAGAAG
The DNA here is from genome assembly GCF_034530675.2 of Nostoc sp. DedVER02. NCBI lineage: Bacteria > Bacillati > Cyanobacteriota > Cyanophyceae > Nostocales > Nostocaceae > Nostoc > Nostoc sp. DedVER02. The sequence goes on along the minus strand of NZ_JAVRCP020000020.1, from coordinate 20,934 downwards.
CAATGTGGTTTATCTACCAAATTGCTCCAGAGAGCGTTGCTTATAATATATTTATTACTGTAAAAATTAATTCATGTTTAAATATTGCTGCTGTCAATCGTGTATGGAAAAAAATTATTGAACGCCATCCTATTCTCAGAACCACATATACCAGTTTTGAAGGCAAACCCGTTCAGCAAGTTAATCAAGAATATAAATGTAATGTTGAGGTAATCGATGCTAGCAATTGGAGTGAAGATTACCTAAAAGAGAAAATATTTGCTATAACCGACAGCCCTTTTAAGTTAGAAAAAGATGCTGTTTTGAGAATTAATTTATTTACTCGCTCAACAAAAGAACACATTCTCTTGCTAACAATGCACCACATTGCAGGTGATATGTGGTCTTTTGATTTACTACTGAGTGAATTTCAAACTTTGTATGCTAAGGAAATTGAGCAAGTTAGTCAAGATCAGATCCAAATCGCTTCAGATTCTTTGACTGAAAATAAATCTTATCTAGACTTTGTTCGCTGGCAGTCAGAAATGCTATCTGGTTCTAGAGGAGAAAAACTGTGGCAATACTGGCAACAAAAATTAGCTGGCGAATTGCCAATTTTGAATTTGCTTGTAGATAAACCCCGCCCCTTGGTCAAGACTTCTCAAGGAGCAACACATATTTCAAAGCTAGATGAACATTTAAGTCAAAAACTCAACCATCTAGCTCTAGTCTCTAGAACAAGCCTTTATCAGATTCTGCTAGCAGCATTTTACGTGCAACTTTACCGCTACACCAATCAAACAGATATCCTCATAGGAAGCCCGATGAGAGGTAGGTGGGGTAGAGAGTTTAAAGAGATTGTCGGCTACTTCGTTAACCTGAACGTTTTACGAATTTCTGTCCAGGAAAACGCCACGTTCAAAGAATTTCTCGCTCAAGTCAGCAAGACAATTAGAGAAGCCCAAAAACATCAAGATTACCCTTTTTCTTTGTTAGCAGAACAACTCCAGCCACAACGAGATCCCAGTCGTTCTCCTTTATGTCAAGTTAGTTTTACTTGGCAAGCACACCGTTGGTGTGAACCAACAGAAAATTCCTTGCACAGTGGAGAACAACTGCTTGAGATAAAACCATACTTGCTGGGACATCAACGCGGTGCAGACTTTGATCTGAATTTAATGGTGATGGAAGCTCAGGGAGTATTGCAACTCTGCTGGCAATACAATACTGACTTGTTTGAGGCTAGTACAATCATGCGTATGGCAGGGCATTTTGTTACCTTGCTTGAAGGCATTGTGGCTAATCCTCAAGAGCAGATTTGGCAATTACCTCTACTGACAGAAATTGAACAACAGCAGTTATTAGTTGAGTGGAATGATACAGGTGTAGATTATCTTCAAGATAAATGTATCCATCAGTTATTTGAGGAGCAAGTAAATAGCACACCCGATGCGATCGCAGTTGTGTTTGAAAATCAACAACTGACTTACCAACAGTTGAATTGTCGCGCTAACCAATTAGCCCATTACTTGCAATCGTTGGGTGTCGGTGAAAATGTGTTGGTGGGTTTGTGTGTAGAACGTTCCTTAGAAATGGTGGTGGGACTCTTGGGGATTCTCAAGGCGGGTGGGGCTTATGTACCACTTGACCCTGAGTATCCTGCTGAACGTTTAAGCTTCATGCTCAAAGACACTCAAGTAAAAGTGCTGTTGACTCAAGAGAAATTAGTAGAATCTCTTCCTCAACATCAAGCTTGTATCGTTTGCTTAGATACCGACTGGCACAGCATTAGCCAAGCAAATCAGGATAATCTCAACAGCACAGTCAGTGCAGAAAACCTCTCTTATGTGATTTACACCTCCGGTTCTACAGGCACACCCAAGGGAGTCGCTGTCAATCATCAGGCCGTCAATCGCCTAGTGTTAAACACCAACTATATACAGTTAACAGCTGATGAATGCGTTGCTCAAGCGGCAAATATTGCTTTTGATGCAGCTACCTTTGAGATTTGGGGAGCATTGCTTTCCGGAGCCAAGCTAGTCATTATCACTAAATCTGTATTGCTGATCCCGGAAGAATTTGCTGTCAATATCCGCGATCGTCAAATCAGTGTTTTATTTTTAACCACAGCTTTATTTAATCAGTTAGCCAGTGTTGTCCCGCAAGCATTTAGTTCTCTACGATATCTATTATTTGGTGGTGAAGCGGTTGATCCCAAATGGGTGCAAGAAGTACTAGATAAAGGCGCTCCCCAGCATTTGCTCCATGTGTATGGGCCAACAGAGAACACCACGTTTTCTTCTTGGTATTTGGTAGAGGACTTAGCAACGACAGCCACAACTATTCCCATTGGTCGGGCGATCGCCAATACGCAAATCTACATCCTTGACCAAAACTTACAGCCTGTACCAGTAGGTGTGCCAGGAGAAATATATCTTGGTGGAGCAGGATTAGCACAGGGCTACTTCAACCGCCCTGAATTGACAAAAGAGAAATTCATCCCCAATCCGTTTACAAGAAGCAGGGAAGCAGGGGAGCAGGGGAGCAGAGGAGCAAAAATTCTTCCTAATTCCCAGTCCCTAGTCCCCAGTCCCCGGCTTTATAAAACGGGGGATTTGGCACGCTATTTAGCAGATGGTAACATAGAGTACTTAGGACGCATTGACAATCAAGTAAAAATACGTGGTTTCCGCATCGAGTTGAGCGAAATCGAAGCAGTCCTGAGCCAACATGGTGATGTGCAAGTATCTTGTGTCATTGTCCGCGAAGATACCCCTGGTGATAAACGTTTAGTCGCCTATGTGGTAGCACATCAGGATTGTAAACCCACAATCAGCGAACTGCGGCAATTCCTTAAAGCAAAACTCCCAGATTACATGGTGCCAAATGCAATAGTTATCTTGGAGTCACTGCCGCTTACTCCCAACGGCAAAGTAGACCGCCGTGCATTACCCACACCGGATTTACATAGCGAACAACAAGATAATTTTGTTGCACCTCGTAATCAAGTGGAAGAAATGCTGGCACTCCTTTGGACACAAGTGCTGAAAGTAGAGCAAGTAGGCATTCATGACAACTTCTTTGAACTTGGCGGACACTCGCTACTAGCAACACAATTAGTTTCACGCATCCGCAACGTTTTTAAAGTGGAACTAGCATTACGTGAGTTGTTTGCAAGAGCGACAGTAGCCGAATTAGCACAATCAATTAGGCAGTTACAGCAACAAGACTTAGAACTCTCTGAAGCACCTATCTTACCAAAGGTGAGGGATGCAGAATTACCACTGTCTTATGCTCAACAGCGTCTGTGGTTTTTAGATCAGTTCGAGCCGAATAGCGCCTTTTACAACATTCCTATGGCTTTGCGTCTAGTGGGAAATTTGAATCAACCAGCCCTAGAACAAAGCTTACTAGAGATTATTCATCGCCACGAACCGTTACGCACCAACTTTATTACAGTTGATGGAAAACCTTCTCAAATTATTCAAACACAAACGAATTGGACAGTTTCAGTTATTGACTTAAAGTATTTATCTACAACCGATCGAGAAATTACTAGCCAAGGATTAGCGCGACAACAAGCTATTGAGCCTTTTGACCTGGCAAACGGAGCATTAATCAAGACAACATTACTAGTGCTGTCGGAGACAGAACATATATTGTTAGTTTGTATGCATCATGTTGTCAGTGATGGCTGGTCAATGGGTGTATTTGTTCAAGAACTAGCAGCGCTGTACGATGCTTATGCTCAAGGCCAGCCATCACCTTTAGCACCGCTACCAATTCAGTACGCAGATTTTGCTATCTGGCAAAGAGAGTGGTTGCAAGGAAATGTACTGCAAAACCAACTAACTTACTGGCAACAACAACTGGCAAACGCACCATCTCTATTGTCACTGCCCACAGATCGACCCAGACCTGCTGTGCAGACTTTTGCTGGTGCATATCAAAAGTTTGCACTTTCTGGTGAACTCACTGGTAGGTTGACACAACTGAGTCAGCAACAAGGAGTTACCTTGTTCATGACACTGTTAGCAGCGTTTGATACCTTACTTTACCGTTATACAGGTGTGGCAGACATTTTGGTGGGTTCGCCAATTGCTAACCGCGATCGCAGTGAGGTAGAAGGGTTAATTGGCTTTTTTGTCAATACTTTAGTCATGCGTACTGACTTAACAGGCAACCCCAGTTTTAGCGAATTATTGACTCGTGTCCGCGAAATAGCAATGTCAGCATACTCGCATCAGCATTTGCCTTTTGAAATGCTAGTGGAAGCATTGCAGCCAGAACGGGATCTTAGCCATACTCCGCTATTCCAGGTGATGTTTACACTTCAGAATGCGCCCATATCGACCGTGGAGTTAAATCAGTTAAGTGTCAGTTCAACGTTGATAGAAGGTACAACTGCCAAGTTTGATCTTACCTTGTCAATGGAAAATACTGCTGATGGACTGGTGGGTGTGTGGGAATATAGCACTGACTTGTTTGATACCAGCACAATTGAGCGAATGACGGGTCATTTTGTGACATTGCTTGAAAGTATTATTGCTAACCCACAACAGTCCATTTCTCAATTGCCCCTGTTAACAGAAGTTGAACAACAGCAGTTATTGGTTGAGTGGAACAATACTCAGGTGGATTATCCCCTTGATAAATGTCTCCATCAGTTGTTTGAGGAGCAAGTAGCGCTTACACCCGATGCTGTAGCGGTGGTGTTTGTAGACGAGCGCAGCGAGGCTTCTCGGAGAGTAAACCAACAACTGACTTACCAACAGTTGAATTGTCGCGCAAATGAGTTAGCACATTACTTGCAGTCTTTGGGAGTGGGAGCAGATGTGCTGGTGGGTATTTGTCTGGAGCGATCGCTCTTGATGGTAGTAGGACTGTTAGGGATACTTAAGGCAGGTGGAGCTTATGTACCACTTGATCCAGACTATCCACAAGACCGCTTGAGCTTCATGCTAGAAGATGCTCAAGTCAGAGTGCTGCTGACACAACAGCAACTCAAGGAAAAGTTACCTCAGCATCAAGCATCGGTTGTATATTTAGATACTGATTGGGAGTTGATTTCTCAGTCCAGTCAGGAAAATCCAATTACTACCGTGCAAGATAGTAACTTGGCTTATGTGATTTACACATCCGGTTCCACTGGTAAGCCCAAAGGAGCAATGAACACCCACTTGGGGATTTGCAATCGCCTATTGTGGATGCAACAAGCTTATCAATTAACAGCACTAGATTGCATTTTACAGAAAACTCCTTTTAGCTTCGACGTGTCAGTTTGGGAGTTCTTCTGGCCATTAATCACTGGAGCGCGTTTAGTTGTGGCTAAACCAGGAGGGCATAAAGATAGTGCTTACTTGGTCAACCTAATTTTAGAGCAGCAGGTTACTCATGTGCATTTTGTTCCTTCTATGCTCCAGGTTTTCTTAGAAGAACCAAGTCTTGAAAATTGCCGTAGTTTGAAACGAGTGATTTGTAGTGGTGAAGCTTTGCCTGTAGAACTTCAGGAACGCTTTTTTGCTCGGTTAGAGTGTGAATTACACAATCTCTATGGCCCAACAGAAGCGGCAATAGATGTCACTTACTGGCAATGCTTTCCAGATGGGAATCTTAGGACAGTACCGATTGGTCGTGCGATCGCCAACACACAAATTTACATTTTAGACGAGCATCTGCAACCAGTTCCTGTAGGTGTAGCCGGAGAATTGCATATTGCTGGTTTGGGGTTGGCACGAGGCTACTTGAACCGAAAAGAATTGACAACAGAAAAATTCATTTCTAACCCGTTTGAGGAAGCAGAAGGGGGTAGATTATATAAAACTGGAGATTTAGCGCGTTATTTACCAGATGGCACAATTGAATACATTGGACGAATTGATAACCAAGTAAAAATACGTGGTTTCCGCATCGAATTGGGAGAAATTGAGGTATTACTGAACCAATATGAAGAGGTGCAGGCATCTTGTGTTATTGCCCGCGAAGGTACGACGGGGGATAAACGCTTAGTCGCCTATATAGTGCCGCATCAGCACTTTACACCCACAACCAATGAACTGCGGCAATTCCTGAAAGCAAAGCTACCAGACTACATGGTTCCAAGTGCTTTTGTAATATTGGAATCAATGCCACTCACTTCTAACGGCAAAGTAGACCGTCGCGCTTTACCCGCACCAGATTTATCCAGCGAAATCAAAGATAAATATGTAGCTCCACGTACTCCAATTGAAGAAATACTGGCGCAAACTTGGTCACAAGTACTGCAACTGCCACAGGTAGGCATACATGATAACTTCTTTGAACTTGGCGGACACTCACTATTAGCAACACAATTGGTTTCACGCATCCGCAACATTTTCAAAGTGGAACTACCATTGCGAGAGTTGTTTGCAAGAGCCACACTAGCCGAATTAGCACGAGAAATTGAACAATTACAGCAACAAAACTTAGAACTGTCTGCACCGCCTATCTTACCAAGGGCGGAGAATGCACAATTAGCACTGTCTTATGCTCAACAGCGTCTATGGTTTTTAGACCAATTCGAGCCAAACAGTCCTTTCTACAATATGTCCATAGCCTTGCGTTTAGCAGGAACTCTGGAAGTTGCCGCATTAGAACAAAGCTTCCAAGAAATTATTCATCGCCACGAAGCGTTACGTACTAATTTCATTACGGTTGATGGACAACCAACACAAATCATTCAAACAGAAACGAATTGGACAGTTTCAGTTGTTGATTTGAAGCATTTATCGACAACTGAGCAAGAAATAGCTTCACAGCAATTAGTGCAACAACAAGCTATTCAACCCTTTGAGTTGGCAACACAAGCATTGGTAAGAGCAACATTAGTAGTGCTATCCGAGACAGAACACATACTGTTAATGTGTATACACCACATAGTCTCAGATGGCTGGTCAATCGGTTTGTTTGTTCAGGAGTTAGCAGCACTTTACAATGCTTATTCTCAAGGTAAAAACTCACCATTAGCAGCACTGCCGATTCAATATGCAGATTTTGCACTGTGGCAAAGACAGTGGTTGCAAGGAGAAGTACTACAAAGCCAATTGAATTATTGGCAACAAAAATTGGCTTCGGCTCCAACCTTATTGTCGCTACCCACAGACCGACCCAGACCGGCTGTGCAAACTTACCAAGGGACACATCAAGAGTTTGCACTTTCTGAAGAACTAACTGGTAAGCTGGCAAAACTCAGCCAAGAGCAAGGGGTAACTTTGTTCATGACGCTGTTGGCAGCTTATGATACGCTGCTTTACCGCTACACGGGTACAGAAGACATTTTGGTGGGTTCGCCAATTGCTAACCGCGATCGCAGCGAGATAGAAGGGTTAATTGGCTTTTTTGTCAATACTCTAGTCATGCGTACTGACTTATCAGGCAACCCCAGTTTTAGCGAATTACTGGGTCGTGTTCGTGAAATGGCAATGGAGGCATACTCGCATCAGCATTTGCCTTTTGAAATGCTGGTAGAAGCATTGCAGCCAGAACGGGATCTTAGTCATTCACCACTGTTCCAGGTAATGTTTGTCCTCCAGAATGCGCCGACATCTGGATTAGAACTGACTGGGCTAACTGTCAGTTCATTGCCAATAAAAGGTACAACTACAAGGTTTGATTTAACCTTAATAATGCAGAACACTGCTACTGGTTTGGTAGGGGTGTGGGAGTACAACACTGACTTGTTTGATGCTAGTACCATTGAGCGAATGACTGGTCATTTTGTGACATTGCTTGAAGGTATTATTGCTAACCCAGAGGAGCAAATTTCTCAATTACCACTGCTGACACAACCGGAACAACAAAAGTTACTTGTCGAGTGGAACGATACAGGAGTGGATTATCCAGAAGATTTGTGCATTCATCAGTTGTTTGAGAAACAGGTGGATAGTACACCCGATGCTGTGGCAGTTGTATATGAAAATCAACAACTGACTTACTATGAATTAAACTACCGCGCTAACCAGTTGGCGAACTACTTGCGGTCTTTGGGTGTAGGATCTAATGCCCTAGTTGGTCTGTGTGTAGAGCGTTCTTTAGAGATGGTCATAGGACTTCTGGGGATTATCAAAGCGGGTGCTGCTTATGTGCCACTTGACCCAGAATATCCACCTGAGCGTTTGAGCTTTATTTTAGAAGATGCTCAAGTTAGGGTGTTGCTAACCCAGCAGTCAATTCTTGATAAATTGCCCCAACATCAAGCACAACTTGTTTGTTTGGATACTGACGCTCAACTGATTTCCCAGTGCAGTCAAGACAATCTCATCTCGGACGTACAAGCAAATAATTTAGCTTATATAATTTATACTTCTGGTTCTACAGGTCAACCTAAAGGTATAGCCATGAATCAGCTTGCCCTTAGCAATCTGATCTTGTGGCATCGGGAAAATCTGAAAATTCCTCGTGGAGCAAAAACCCTACAATTTGCTTCGATTAGCTTTGATGTCTCCTTCCAAGAAATATTCACTACCTGGTGTTCTAGAGGTACATTGTTCTTAATTGGGGAGGAATTACGCAGAGATACATCAGCTTTGTTAGGTTTTCTCCAACAAAAAGCAATTGAGAGAATGTTTCTCCCCTTTGTTGCCTTACAGCAACTAGCTGAAGTTGCTATTGGTGGTGAATTAGTTAATAGTCATTTGCGGGAAATCATTACTGCTGGGGAACAATTGCAGATTACTCCCGCGATTTCCCAATGGTTAAGCAAGCTAACTGATTGTACATTGCACAATCACTATGGGCCATCAGAGAGCCATTTAGCTACCAGTTTTACTCTGACTAATTCAGTGGAGACTTGGCCGCTACTTCCTCCCATTGGTCGTCCCATTGCCAACGCGCAAATTTACATTCTGGATAAGTATTTACAGCCTGTACCCGTTGGTATACCAGGAGAATTGTACATTGCTGGTGTCCTTTTATCGCAAGGCTACTTCAACCGACCAGAGTTAACACTTGAGAAATTCATCCCTAACCCCTTTAAAAGAAGCAGAGGAGCAGGGGAGCAGGGGAGCAGAGGGGAAACCTTTAATTCCGATCGCCTTTATAAAACAGGGGACTTAGCACGCTATTTAAGTGATGGCAATATTGAATACTTGGGGCGTATTGACAATCAGGTGAAAATTCGGGGTTTCCGCATCGAGTTGGGAGAAATTGAAGCAGTACTGAGCCAACTTGATGTGCAAGCATCTTGTGCAATCGCCCGTGAAGACATTCCTGGGAACAAACGCCTAGTCGCTTACATTGTGCCTCAAAAAGAGCAGAAACTCACAGTCAGCTTTGTGCGTAGCTTCTTGAAGTCAAAGTTACCAGAATATATGGTGCCAAGTGCGATCGTTATCTTAGAAGCTTTACCGCTTACCCCCAACGGGAAACTAGACCGCCGCGCATTACCCGCACCTGATTTACACAGCCAATTATTGGACAAATATGTTGCCCCACGTAACCCAATCGAAGAAATTCTGTCACTAATTTGGGCGCAAGTTCTGAAAGTAGAACAAGTGGGTATACATGATAACTTCTTTGAACTTGGAGGCCACTCGTTACTAGCAACGCAACTCATCTCCCGCGTGCGTACCAGCTTGAAAGTAGAACTACCATTGCGTAGCTTATTTGCTGCACCAACCGTTGCTGAATTATCCCAAAATATTCAGCGATCGCAGCAACAGGATTTAGAACTAATAGCATTACCCATTTTACCAAGGACAGAGAATGCAGAATTACCATTGTCTTATGCCCAAACACGGCTATGGTTTTTAGACAAGTTAAACCCGAACAGCGCCTTCTACAACTTCCCCATAGCTTTGCGTTTAGTCGGAACTCTTAATCGAACTGCGTTAGAACAAAGCTTACAAGAAATTATTCATCGCCACGAAGCGTTACGCACCAACTTTGTCATCGTTGATGGAAAACCTTCTCAAATTATTCAAACACAAAAAAATTGCACACTTTCAGTTGTTGACTTCAAGCATTTATCTCCAACCGAGGAAGAAATAGCTTTACAGCAATTAGCGCAACAGCCTTTTGACTTAGCAAATGAAGCGTTAGTTAGGGCAACATTAGTAGTGCTGTCCCAGACAGAACACACCTTATTAGTCTGTATGCATCACATAGTCAGCGATGGCTGGTCAATGGGTGTGTTTGTTCAAGAGCTAGCAGCCTTGTACAATGCTTATTCTCAAGGTGAGCCGTCACCTTTAACACCACTGCCGATACAGTACGCAGATTTCGCACTTTGGCAGCGAAATTGGTTGCAAGGAGATGTCTTACAAAGTCAATTGAGTTACTGGCAACAACAACTGGCAAACGCACCAGCTTTGTTGTCACTACCTACTGACCGACCTAGACCATCTATGCAGACTTTTGCCGGAGCATATCAACAGTTTGCCCTCTCAAAGGAATTAACTGATAAACTCACACAACTAAGCCAGCAACAAGGAGTTACCTTGTTCATGACGCTGTTAGCAGCGTTTGATACCTTACTTTACCGCTACACAGGTACAGAAGACATTTTAGTGGGTTCGCCAATTGCTAACCGCGATCGCAGTGAGATAGAAGGGTTAATTGGCTTTTTTCTCAACACTTTAGTCATGCGTACCAATTTGGCTGGCAATCCTAGCTTTAGCGAATTACTGGGTCGTGTTCGTGAAATGGCTATGGATGCATACTCTCATCAGAATTTGCCTTTTGAAATGCTAGTAGAAGCATTGCAGCCAGAACGGGATCTCAGTCACACACCACTGTTCCAAGTGATGTTTGTCCTCCAAAATGCTCCTATATCTCAACAATTGGAGTTGACTGGGTTAACTGTCAGTCCACTGGTGGTAAAAAGTACAACTACCAAGTTTGATCTGACTTTAGGAATGGAAAACACTGCCACTGGACTGGTCGGGACATGGGAATACAACACTGATTTGTTTGATGCATCCACCATTGAGCGAATGACGGGTCATTTTGTGACATTACTTGAAGGTATTATTGCCAATCCAGAGGAGCGAATTTCTCAACTGCCACTGTTAACAGAATTTGAGCAACATCAACTATTAGTAGAGTGGACTGATACTCAGGTAGATTATCCGCAAGATTTGTGTATCCATCAGTTGTTTGAGGAGCAGGTTCAGCGTACACCTGATGCAGTGGCAGTTGTTTTTGAAGACCAACAACTGACTTACCAGCAGCTTAATAGTCGTGCTAACCAGTTGGCGCACTACCTCAAGTCTTTGGGAGTGTCCGCAGATATGCTGGTGGGTATTTGTGTGGAACGCTCAATAGAAATGGTGGTGGGACTACTAGGTATTCTTAAGGCGGGTGGGGCATACTTGCCGCTTGACCCTGAGTATCCGACTGAGCGTTTGCACTTTATGCTAGAAGATGCTCAAGTTTCGGTGTTGCTGACTCAGCAGAAACTCCTTGATAGGCTGTCCCAACATCAAGCAAAACTGGTTTGTTTGGATACTGACTGGCAGCTTATTTCTCAGTTAAGTCAGGATAATCTCATCACTGAGACACAAGCAACTAATTTGGCTTATGTGATATATACCTCTGGTTCTACAGGTCAACCCAAGGGAGTGCTGATTGCCCATCAAGGATTGCTAAATTTGGTGTTCTGGCATCAAAACACTTTTAACATCACGACCTTAGACAAAGCCACTCAGCTAGCAGGAACAGCATTTGACGCTGCGGTATGGGAATTATGGCCTTACCTAACGGCAGGAGCAAGTATCTATTTAGTCAAATCTGAGTTCCTTAGCTCGTTAGTGAAGCTACGAGACTGGTTGATTTCCAAGCAGATTACTATCAGTTTTCTGCCAACACCACTAGCACAGGAATTATTGTCTTTGGAATGGCCAACTGAAAGTTTGGCTTTGCGTTCCATACTGACTGGAGGAGATAAGCTTCATCAGTATCCATCAGATTTAATCCCCTTCCAACTAGTGAATAACTATGGCCCAACTGAGAATACTGTTGTTACAACTTCTGGGCTGGTAGTTGCCAAGGAGCAAGAACAGATATCACCGAGTATTGGGCGAGCGATCGCTAACACTCAAACCTATATTCTAGATAGTAATCTGCAACCAGTTCCCATTGGTATCCCAGGAGAGTTACATATTGCTGGTGTCGGGTTGGCAAAAGGCTACCTTAACCGCCCCAAACTGACAACTGAAAAATTCATCCCCAATCCGTTTACAAGAAGCAGGAAAGCAGGGGAGCAGGGGAGCAGAGGAGCAAAAATTCTTCCTAATTCCCAGTCCCTAGTCCCCAGCCCCCGGCTTTATAAAACTGGAGATTTGGCACGCTATTTACCCGATGGCAACATTGAATACCTGGGACGCATTGACAATCAAGTAAAAATTCGGGGCTTCCGCATTGAGTTGGCAGAAATTGAAGCATTACTGGGACAACATGATGATGTGCAGATATGTTGTGTCATTGCTCGTGAAGAAACTCCAGGTAATAAGCGCTTAGTCGCCTATGTAGTGCCACAAAAAGAGGTGACACCCACAACGGATGAACTGCGTCAGTTTCTTGACGATAAACTGCCTGGGTATATGGTTCCGAGTGTTTTTGTGATGCTGGAGTCCTTACCCCTGACACCCAACGGCAAAGTAGACCGTCGCGCTTTACCTGCTCCAGATTTACAACAGGAACTATCAAATTATGTAATGCCAAATACTGAAGTGGAAAGAATCATTGCTGGCATTTGGCAAAAAACACTGGAAGTAGAAAAAGTGGGAATTTACAATAATTTCTTTGAATTAGGAGGTCATTCTTTACTACTGGTAAGAATTAATCAGCAATTGCAGGAAAAATTTGGTTTGGAAGTGTCAATAGTTGATATGTTTAATTACCCAACTATCCATAGATTAAGCCAATATTTAAGTACTAAAATTAATAAAGAAGATACATTAAAACAAAATAATTCTCGCCCTCAATCTCCAACCGAAAGTAAAGCTTTCAGAAATCAACAATTACAGCTTAGACAGCAGTATCTTTCTCAAAGGAAGGGTAAAAAACTATGATAAATGCTCTTAATGATAATGATTTTAATAACTCTGAAATAGCAATAATTTCTCTTGCTGGTCGGTTCCCAGAAGTAAAAGATATTGACTCTTTTTGGCAAAATTTGTGTGATGGTGTAGAATCTATCTCCAGGTTGACGGATGAAGAGTTGATAAATTCTGGCGTTTCTCTAGATTTACTGAATAATCCTAATTATGTAAAAGCTAGTGCTGTTTTATCAGATATTGAATTGTTTGATGCCAATTTTTTCGCTTATAGTGCGAAAGAAGCTGAGTTAATAGATCCGCAACAACGCTTATTTTTAGAATTGGCATGGGAGGCAGTAGAAAAAGCTGGTTATGATCCGCATACCTATAATGGGTTAATCGGGGTTTATGCTGGTGTGGGAATGAATAGGTATCTTGTCAATAATCTCTACCCTCATCATCAATTATTAGAGACAGTTGATCCACTGCAATTAACAATCTCCAACGATAAAGATTTCTTGCCAACACGAGTTGCATATAAACTCAACTTGACTGGGACAGCAGTGAATGTACAAACAGCCTGTTCTACTTCTTTGGTTGCTGTTCATTTAGCTTACCAAAGCCTATTAAATTATGAATGCGACATGGCTTTAGCTGGTGGAGTTTCTATCAGCATTCCTCAAAAAATAGGTTATTTGCATCAAGAGGGAATGATTCTTTCTCCTGATGGACACTGCCGTGCTTTTGATGCTAAGGCACAAGGAACAATTGCTAGTAGCGGTGCTGGGATTGTGGTATTGAAAAGATTAAAGGATGCGATCGCAGACCGCGACCACATCCATGCAATCATTAAAGGCTCGGCGATTAATAATGATGGTGCAATGAAAGTGGGCTTCACTGCTCCTAGTGTTAGCGGTCAAGCAGCAGTGATTGGCGAGGCTCAAGCTATAGCTGGTGTAGATGCCGAAACAATTTCCTACATCGAAGCTCATGGGACAGCTACACCTTTAGGAGATCCGATTGAAATTGCCGCTTTAACTCAAGCTTTTAATCAAAGTACTGATAAAAAAGGTTTTTGCGCTATTGGTTCTTTAAAAACCAACTTAGGACATTTAGATACAGCAGCAGGTGTGGCAGGTTTGATTAAAACTGTATTAGCACTACAAAATAAAATGCTGCCTCCTAGTTTGCACTTCGAGACACCAAATCCCAAAATTGATTTTGCCAACAGTCCTTTTTATGTCAATACAACCCTGACTGAATGGAAAACAAACAACACTCCTCGCCGTGCTGGAGTTAGTTCTTTTGGTATCGGGGGTACTAATGCTCATGTCATTTTAGAAGAAGCACCCTTAGAAATTAAAAATTTAAAATTAAAAATTAAAAATTCTAAAGATGTTATTGAACGTCCTTTACACTTGTTGGTACTTTCAGCTAAGACTGCAACGGCTCTTGAAAAGGCAACAGCTAATTTAATCACGCATTTAAAAGAGCATCCAGAACTTGACTTAGGCGATGTAGCTTATACCCTCAATAGTGGTCGGCGGGGTTTTAATTATCGACGGATGTTGATTTGTCAAGACTTAGAAGATGTTGTCAAAACTCTTGGTAGTTTAGCAGCCCAACAAGTTTTTACCAATTATACAGAGATTACAGAACGGTCTGTTGTCTTTATGTTTCCCGGTCAGGGTTCACAGTACGTCAACATGGCGCGGGAAATTTATGAAACTGAGACAGTATTTAAAGAACAAGTTGATTATTGCTCAGAAGTTCTTAAACCCTTACTAGGGCTAGATTTACGTCACATACTTTATCCCAGTGAGCAAAAGATTGATGAAGCATCAAAGCAACTTCAACAAACAGCCGTTGCTCAACCTGCTATTTTTGTAATTGAATACGCCCTAGCTAAATTATGGCAGTCTTATGGAGTGGAGCCACAAGCTGCGATCGGTCACAGTATTGGCGAGTATGTAGCAGCAACTCTAGCAGAAGTTTTTTCCCTAGAAGATGCCTTATCTCTGGTAGCAGCACGCGGACAGATGATGCAGCAATTGCCTACTGGAGCAATGCTTTCAATTCCACTACCCGCAGACAAGATAAAATCCCTACTAGGGCAAGAACTTTCTGTTGCAGCGATTAATCAACCCTCCCAGTGTGTAGTTTCCGGTTCTACAGCAGCAGTAGATACACTACAAAATCAGCTTGCTGCTCAAGGGATTGAATGTCGCCAACTGCATACTTCCCATGCCTTCCATTCGCAAATGATGGAACCAATCTTAAAGGCATTTGCCGAACGAGTCAAAAAAGTTACTTTAAATCCCCCAAAACTTCCTTATATCTCCAACCTGACTGGTAATTGGATTACAGTTACCCAAGCCACAAATCCCGACTACTACGCTCAACATCTGCGTTCCACTGTGCTGTTTGCCCAAGGTGTCGAGAAATTATTAGCAACACCTGAGCAAGTCTTACTAGAAGTGGGGCCAGGACACACATTGACTACATTAGTCAAAAGACATCCAGACAAAGCAGCTGCACAAACTGTCTTGACTTCGGTACGTCATCCTCAAGAAAAACAATCTGATAATCATGTTTTATTCACTACATTAGGTCAACTCTGGCTGGCTGGAGTCAATATAAATTGGTTTGGATTCTATAGTCACCAGGAGCATTACCGCCTTCCCTTACCGACTTATCCCTTTGAGCGCCAACGTTATTGGATTGATCCCCCACAAAAAACAGCTTGGGGACAGTTGCAAGCATTACCCACACCATCACAATTATGGACATCGCTTGTACAAGAAGGTCAAAATCAAGCAAATACTAGAAATGCAGAACTCAACGAGTTAACATATCAGGAGAACATACAGTGGTTGAATCGTTTATGTACAGCCTACATTAACTCTGCATTCAGACAGTTAGGGGCTTTTAGCAATGCCGAAGAAAAGTATTCTTTGGAAAATTTGTTGGCGCAATGCCATATTGCTCCTCGCTATCAGCAATTGTTTTCTAGATGGTTGCAAATATTAGTTGAGCAAGGACAACTACAGGAAGAGGAGGGGTTATTCACTGGGCTATTACCATGTTCACAAGATTATATTAATGAACATTTAGAAGAAGTTAGAGCGAGGTTTACTACTTCATCTTTAGTAGATTTAGATTTAGTGCAACGCTGCGGTGAAAATTTAGCTGCTATTGTTGTTGAACAAGAACCCTTAGAGATTTTCAATGAACTGGTTTACCAAAAAGAAAACAAAGGCTCACATTCAGAATCTCCCTTAAATACTTACTACAACTCTATTTTGCACTCAAGTTTGGAACAGGTGGTCAAACTATTGCCATTGCCTCAAACTTTTGCATCAGCCGCATTTAGCATAAAATCTAGGCTAGAACAGAATAACCAGAAATCAGAGATTTCATTACAAAGAAAGCCGGATATTTTTCAGCCAGAAAAATTATCTGTACTCCACTCAAGACCTGATTTACCTAATTCTTATCTAGCTCCCCGTAATGAGATTGAGCAAAAACTTGCCGATATATGGGAAGAATTATTGGGAATTAAACAGGTGGGAATCCATGACAACTTTTTTAAATTAGGAGGAGATTCTTTAATAGCCGTTCAAGTTTTATCCCGAATACGAAATATTTTTTCTATTCGATTATCTGTAGCAAATTTATTTGAGTCAGCCACAATAGCTGAAATAGCACCAAAGCTAGAAAAACAACTAGATCCAGATGCAAGCTTTGGTGCAAGCGAGAGAGAAGAAATGACGATTTGAGTAACAAATAATTTTAAATTAAGAATTACGAATTACAAATTACGAATTAGGCGAGTAGAGGTAATGTTTCTGTGAATATCGAACAATTGGTAGTTGATCTTAGTAAACAGGGTGTAAAGTTGTGGGTTGAAGGTGAGCAGTTGCGTGTTAATGCTCCAAAAGGGGTATTGACACTGGAAACTCGTGACTTATTAGCTAAAAATAAAGCAGAACTTATCTTCTTGCTGCACGAGAAAAATGCGGATACCGATACAGATTTCCCCCCGATCAAAGCCGAGCGTCCTCAGAACTTACCTCTGTCTTTTGCCCAAGAACGACTCTGGTTATTAAACCAGTTGGAACCAGATAACCCCTCCTATAACGAACAAGCCGCTCTAAAACTTCACGGTAAATTAAACGTCGTGGCGCTAGAGCAAAGCCTCAACAAAATTATCGATCGCCACGAAGCTTTACGTACTAATTTCCGCACTATCAACGAGCAGCCAGTACAGGTAATTACTGACAGCTTAAACTTAAATGTGTCAATAGTAGACCTATCAGAATTACCTGAAAGTGAAAGAGAAATCGCTTGCCAACAATTAGCCACAACTGAAGCTAATCGACCCTTTGACCTTGCTAGTTCTCCTTTAATCCGAGCTTCTGTGGTTAAACTCACAGAGGTAGAACACGCTTTGGTACTAACAATACACCACATTGTAGTAGATGGTTGGTCAATAGGCATATTGATGCGCGAGTTAGCAACTATTTACTCCGCCCTCTGCAATAACTTGTCACCACAGCTACCTGAGCTACCAATTCAGTATGCCGACTTTGCGATTTGGCAGCGACAATGGTTGCAAAAAGAAGTACTCCAAACACAGCTTGATTACTGGAAGCAACTCCTCAAAAACGCTCCTACCTTATTAGAATTACCCACAGACAGACCAAGACCAGCGATTCAAACTTTCCGGGGCGAAATTCAATATGGAGAATTTTCAGTTGAACTGAGTGAAGCGATCGCTAATTTCACTAGGCAAGAGGGAGCCACCCTATTCATGACGCTGTTTGCGGCATTTGTCACCTTGCTTTATCGCTATACAGACTCCGATGACATTGTAGTGGGTACGCCCATTGCTAACCGCGATCGCTTGGAACTTGAAGGGTTAATTGGCTTTTTTGTCAATACTTTAGTATTACGTACCGATTTGTCGGGCAACCCCAGTTTTCAGCAATTGCTAAGTCGAGTGCGGCAACTGACACTCTTATCTTACGCTCATCCAGACTTGCCCTTTGAGGAGTTGGTAAAAGCATTGCAGCCACAACGCGACCTCAGCCATACACCACTGTTTCAGGTGATGTTTGTCCTCCAAAATGCGCCCATATCTGAGATAGAGCTTGCTGGCTTAACTATCAGTTCATTGCCAGCCCAAAGCACAACTGCCAAGTTTGATTTAACTTTATCAATGCAGAATACTGCAACTGGATTGGTGAGTGTGTGGCAGTACAATGCTGACTTGTTTGATGCCAGTACAATCGAGCGGATGAAGGGGCATTTCCAAACATTACTCGAAGGAATTGTTGCTAACCCTCAAGAGCAGATTTCACAATTGCCTCTGCTAACGGAAATTGAGCAACAGCAGTTATTGCTATGGAATGATACAGGGGTAGATTATCCCCAAGATAAATGTATTCATCAGTTATTTGAGGAGCAGGTTGAACGTACTCCCGATGCTGTAGCAGTGGTGTATGAAAATCAACATCTTACATACCACGAATTAAACTGTCGCGCTAACCAGTTGGCGCACTACCTCAAGTCTTTGGGTGTAAAAGCCGATGTGCTAGTGGGTATTTGTGTCGAGCGTTCCTTAGAAATGGTGGTGGGACTGCTAGGGATTCTGAAGGCGGGTGGCGCTTATTTGCCACTTGCTTCAGACTATCCTACCGAGCGTTTGCGCTTGATGTTAGAAGATGCTCAAGTTTCAGTGTTGCTGACTCAGCAGAAACTCATTGACAGATTGCCTGAGCATACTGCACAGCGTGTTTGTTTAGATGCTGACTGGCAGCTTATTTCTCAGTCAAGTCAGGATAATCTCATCACTGAGACACAAGCAGCTAACTTGGCTTATGTGATTTATACATCCGGTTCTACGGGTCAACCCAAGGGAGTGCTAATTGCCCATCAAGGATTGCTAAATTTGGTGTTCTGGCACCAAAAAGCTTTTAAAATCACGACCTTAGACAAAGCTACTCAGCTAGCAGGAACAGCATTTGATGCTGCTGTATGGGAGTTGTGGCCTTACCTGACCGCAGGGGCAAGTATCTATTTAGTCAAACCTGAAATTCTTTTATCTCCAGTAGATTTGCAAGATTGGTTGGAATCGAAAAAGATCACTATCAGTTTTCTGCCAACACCAATAGCAGAGCAATTATTGTCTCTGGAATGGCCAGAAAGTACAACTTTGCAAACTATGCTAACTGGGGGGGATAAGCTTCATCGATATCCATCAGGTTTACTCCCTTTCCAGGTAGTGAATAATTATGGCCCAACTGAGAATACTGTTGTCGCAACTTCAGGATTAGTAGTTTCTAATGGGCGGGATAATAATATTTCACCACCCATCGGTCGCCCCATAGCCAATGTTGAAATCTATATATTGGACTCTTATTTACAGCCAGTACCTGTAGGTGTACCGGGAGAATTGCATATTGGTGGTGCAGGATTAGCCAGAGGCTACCTTAACCGTCCAGAGTTAACACAAGAAAAATTCATCCCCAATCCTTTTAGTGATGAATCACATTCCCGCCTCTACAAAACCGGGGATAAAGCACGCTATTTAAATAATGGCAATATAGAATACATAGGACGCATTGACGACCAAGTAAAAATACGTGGTTTCCGCATCGAGTTGAGCGAAATTGAAGCAGTATTGAGCCAACATAGTGATGTGCAGTTATCTTGTGTCATCGCCCGTGAGGATAGTCCTGGTGATAAACGTTTAGTCGCCTACGTGGTAGCACATCAGGACTGTAAACCCGCAATCAGCGAACTACGGCAATTCCTCAAAGCAAAGCTGCCAGAGTACATGGTGCCAAGTGCTTTTGTAATCTTGGAATCCTTACCCCTGACTCCTAACGGCAAAGTTGACCGCCGCGCCTTACCAAAACCAGACTTAGACACCACACTGCTAGAAAAATATGTCGCCCCGCGCACACCCATTGAGGAAATGCTGGCACTCCTTTGGGCACAAGTGCTGAAACTAGAGCTTGTAGGCATACATGATAACTTCTTTGAACTTGGAGGACACTCACTACTAGCAACGCAACTAGTTTCACGTATCCGCACCTGGTTCAAAATGGAACTACCATTGCGTGAATTGTTTGCCAGATCAACAGTTGCAGAATTGGCGCAATCGATTGGGCAATTGCAGCAACAAAACTTAGAACTTTCTACACCATTCATCACACAAAGGGCAGAGAATGCTCAATTACTACTGTCTTATGCTCAACAGCGTCTGTGGTTTTTAGACCAATTCGAGCCGAACAGTGCCATATACAACATTCCTATGGCTTTGCGTCTAGTCGGAACTCTTAATCAAGTTGCTTTAGAACAAAGCTTGTATGAAATCATTAATCGCCACGAAGCCTTACGCACCAATTTTGTAACCGTTAATGGAAAACCTTCTCAAATTATTCAAACACAAAGGAATTGGACAGTTTCAATTGTTGGCTTAAAGCATTTATCAACAACTGAACAAGAAATCGCCACACAGCAATTAGCGCGACAACAAGCTATTGAGCCTTTTGACCTGGCAAATCAAGCATTAGTTAGGGCGACATTACTAGTGCTGTCCGAGACAGAACACGTTTTGAGTGTGTGTATGCACCATATTGTCTCTGATGGCTGGTCAATGGGTGTGTTTATTCAAGAACTAGCAGCACTGTACAACGCTTATTCTCAAGCTCAACCGTCACCTTTAGCACCACTGCCGATTCAGTATGCAGATTTTGCACTGTGGCAAAGACAATGGTTGCAAGGAGGCGTACTACAAAGCCAACTGAGTTACTGGCAACAGCAACTCAAAGATGCACCAGCCTTGTTGTCTCTACCCACAGACCGACCAAGACCTGCTGTGCAAACTTTCGCTGGCGCACATCAAGAGTTTGCACTCTCACAGAAGCTCACTCAAGGATTGATCCAA
>NZ_JAVRCP020000019.1:0-130288 GCF_034530675.2 Nostoc sp. DedVER02 | reverse complement strand
TACTACAAACTTTTAATTACTAGCTTGACTAATAGCATTCCAAGTATCTGTACCTCATAGCAGCAGGAAGTGCTGTAACCCTTCCCCTTTAACCTTTTTACCAAGCCCAATTCTGAGTTCAAAATCCAAAATCCGAGTAGTATTGATACACATGGGTAAAGTCTCGTGTAGCCCCAATAAATTGAAGGGACGACTTCTGTAGGTGAAATCATCCCTCCCAAATTATAAAAGTGAAATATTCTCTATCTGCTTACTCTAGAAGGTTCAACCCACTCATCCCAAGAGCTATCGTAGCCATCATAAGTAATTTTATAAAGTTCGTTACTAACTTCTAAAACCTGCCCTTTATACCATTTCCCTTTCCACAAAATTCTCACTGCATCTCCAGCTTCAAATGATGCCCTAAAGCGTTCACTGCCAACCCATTCATTCCAGGAACTACTATAACCTTCATAAGTAATATAGCAACTATCATTCTTAACCTTAAGTACCGTTGCTGGATACCATGTTTCCTTCCAAAAAACCTCAGCCTTTTGTCCCACAGAACAGGGTGAGGCAGCTAAAGCACCGGGAATTAAGGTTCCTACCCAAGTCGCCATAAAAATAGCACCAAACAATACTTTATTTTTCATTACTTTTCTATCCTCAAACAGTAAAAAGAAATTTTGATGATTTATGGAAATCTAATTAAAGAATTTCCACTAACTGTTACTATTGTTATTAAATTAAATTGGCGATCGCCTCAGCAAAAATTATGAATTTTTGCCGTTAGTTATAAAGATATGGCGTTTAAAATCCACAGTATTTATAAAACTTACTTAGTTGAAAGGTTCAGATTCCCGATTTATTGAATAAATCGGGAATCTGATTGTTCGTATTAATACTGAAACTGAATTTTAAAATTTATTGATATTTTTTAACTTACCGAATCTAATTTCATAAAGTCCCAGCAAACCCGATGCTACTAACAAAGGTAAGAAATAATAGATTCCCCGATAAGCTAGCATTGAACCCAAAATTGCCGCCGCCGAAACTTTGGATGAAAGAATCAGCAAAATTATAGTCTCAAATACTCCCAAACCGCCGGGAACGTTACTAACAACACCTGCAAACATCGCTAGTAAGTAGATTCCCAAAAAGTCCAGATAGGACAAAGATATATTACTGGGAAGCACAGCATAAAGAACTGCTGCTGCCAAAATCCAATCAAGACTAGAAATTGCTATTTGGATAAGGGATATCTTAAAATCAGGAAATCGAAATTCTTCTCCATGAATTATTAACGGTTGTTTAATAAAAATACTTCCTAGCAAATAGCCAGCGACTAATAGTAGAAAAATCACACCGATGGGACGCACAGTGGAAAAAGGTAAATGTAGTTGAGTAGGAATTTTGAGGGGATTGATGAGGAATAAGCAACCTGCAACGGCAAACATCCCCAACCAGAAAGTAAAATTGGCGAAAGCAATTACTTGTGCGATCGCAACTGCTGACACTCCCCAACTAGCATAAAATCGATAACGGATAGCACTACCTGTCAGTAAGGCAAAACCAATAGTATTACTAAACGCAGAGCTAATAAAGTTGGTTAAAGCAATTTTATTCCAGTTTAGGGAACGATTAATGTAACTAAAACCCAAAATATCGTACCCAATCATCACTAGATAGCCCAAGGCTGTCAGCCAAATTGCCCAGCTTAAGCGGCTTTTGGGGATAGCAGCTAGAGAGTTGAGGATATCACGATAATTATACTCATGTAGTTCGTTAGCGATCGCCACCACAGAAAGCACCAGCAGCGACAAGCCAAACAGTGTGCTGAAATTTAGTTGCAGTTTTTTAAGCATCCTAAAGAAACTCATCCTAACTCTTGATTTTTAACTTATAACAAGTCGCAAACTTTCCATCTTGTTGACACAACATTGACAAATTACTTGCGTAAACTTAATGGTTGCCAGCACAGATTGTCCAATACCCTTCAAAGATGAACTACAAAAAATCAAAAATTATCTTGCTAGTTTCAGTATTAAGTTTAGTTAGCTGTAATTTATCCCAAAATGTCGTAGCAAAACCACCGCAACAGCAGGATTTACGTACAACGCCTTCCATTCTTCCAAATCGGTCTAATACTGCCAACTCAGCTACTTTCTTAACTTATAAAATTGAAACCTACGATAGTCAATTAATGGGTGCAAATCGCACTTACGGCGTTTCTTTACCCCCTGGCTATGAACAAAACCCAAAACAAAAGTATCCTGTAATCTTTCTCCTTCACGGCGGACATGGTTATCCCAGTGATTGGTTTATTGAGAAAAAGGGACAAGCTCTCAAAACAGTGGAACAACTTTATGCTACAAATAAGTTGCCACCCAGCATCATTATTACACCAGATGGCTATGACAAACGCGGCTCTAGTCGCTACCGAGATCCCGAATATATTGATGGCCCTAACGGTAAAGTCTCCACAGCCATAGGTGATGAGTTAGTAAAAGTTGTACAAAGCCGTTATCGGACAATAAATAATCCAGATTTTTGGGCAATAGGTGGTTTATCTTCTGGTGGTTGGGGTGCAATGAATGTGGGGTTACACAACCTGAACCACTTCTCAATTTTATTTAGTCATAGTGGTTATTTTCAAGATAAAAGCGGCCCAACAAATAGCCCAATAATTTATATCAGAAGCATTCCTCCCACAGCTATGAAAAAATTGCGAATTTACCTAGATTCAGGTACAGCAGATACTGAAGAAATCAACGAAGCCAAAAAGTTTTCTCAAGTACTCAACGAACTAAAAATTTATAATTTGTTTCGTCAGTTTCCTGGGAGCCACACTTGGCAATACTGGCGGGAACATTTAGCCGATTCTTTGACATTTGTGGGGGAACAAT
This sequence comes from Nostoc sp. DedVER02, assembly GCF_034530675.2. Taxonomy (NCBI): domain Bacteria; kingdom Bacillati; phylum Cyanobacteriota; class Cyanophyceae; order Nostocales; family Nostocaceae; genus Nostoc; species Nostoc sp. DedVER02. Next base: position 127,403 of record NZ_JAVRCP020000019.1, on the reverse strand, counting down.
TTAAATCTGCTCAAATAGCAAATATGACTGGTAACTTAGGTGTTAATCAAAAGAAAAGGACTCCAAATAATTAGCAATTCCTAGTAGAAATAATTTTATTTTATAAAAGCGTTGATATTTAAACATCAATTTAGAAACCTGTGCTGCCATTTGTCAGTAAATTAACTATAGTAAGTTCTAATGGAGGTGTTTTTTCAATGTTAAATAAATATGAAGATTTCTAAATTATTAATTAGTTTGCTAGGAGCGATCGCACTCCTGACTACTGTTGGTTATTATTATGTATTTATCTTAGGTGCGCCGCAACTAGACCCACCCCAAGAAGAGGCAAATACTGGGCTAAAGCTGCAATTAACAACCTTCAACTCTCAAGCAATGGGTGCAGTCCGCAACTACGGCGTGATTTTGCCGCCCAACTATAATAAAAATCAGCAAAAGCGCTACCCTGTGATATTCTTGCTACATGGTGGTCATGATGATGCCCGTGCTTATGCTGACAAGTATGCAATTTTAGATATACTGCATGAACTTTATCAAAATGGAAAATTACCGCCATCAATTGTGATTACACCTGATGGTAATGATAATCGCGGTTCCAGTCCTTTATACGACCCCGATTATTTTGATGGCCCCAATGGCAAAATAGGAACTTTGATCGGCTCAGAATTAGTGCAAGTTGTCAAGTCGCGCTACCGCACCTTAGAAGAACCCCAATTTTGGGCGCTAGGAGGTTTGTCTTCTGGGGGATGGGGAGCTTTTAATATAGGATTACGCCATCTCAACACTTTCCATATTCTGTTTAGCCATAGCGGTTATTTTACCGATAATAGCGGTTCACAAAATAGTCCTCAACAAATTGTGCAACAGCTACCAATTGAAGATAGAAAGCAATTGCGTGTTTACTTAGATGCAGGTTTGAACGATACTAATTTGTTAGCTTCTACTAAAGCCTTCAGTGAAACCTTAAATCAATTAGGCATTGCTCACGTATTTTATGCGTTTCCAGGAGGTCATGGTTTATCTGGTGCTGATATAGGCTGGAATTACTTCCACAAGCATCTTAAAGATTCGCTCTCGTATGTGGGTGAACAATTTAAAAAAGCTAAGAATTAGGAAATGCAATTAATCGCATTTGTACAGGAGTTTTAACACCAAAACAAATGACCAATGACAAAAACTAAGATTGGACTTTGGAGTGCAGCCTTCCTTACAGGCTTAGTGGGAGTAGTAAATTTGTTATCAGCAGTGACACCTAATCTGTATGGGCGTAATCACTGGTTGAAAGAATTTTTACCATTTGAAATTCGTGCCACTGGTCATATATTTGCAGCACTGACTGGGTTTATTCTACTCACACTTGCTACTAACTTATTACGCCGAAAAAGAATAGCTTGGTTACTAACCATTGCTTTACTAGTAATTTCTATTTTCAGCCATTTGCTCAAGGGATTGGACTATGAAGAAAGTCTCCTCTCTGGAGTTTTGCTGGTGCAATTAATTTTGATGCGCCATTCTTTCACAGCACAATCAGACCGTCCTTCGATTGCACGGGGAGTTAGAGTGCTGATTGGTGCTTTACTATTTACTCTGGCATACGGAACTGTTGGATTTTACTTATTAGATGGTAAATTTTCAGAAAATTTTAATTGGCGGGAATCTATACTTCAGACTTTAGCAATGTTCTTCACAGAGGATAATTGGGGACTACAACCAAAGAGCCGATTTGGAGAATTTTTTGCTAATTCTATTTATATTATTGCCGCAGTTACTATTACTTATGCAATAGTAATGTTATTGCAACCTGTATTTTGGCGTAATCTAGCAACATCAAATGAGCGGAAAAGAGCTAAAGAAATTGTCGAGCAATATGGATGTTCTTCTTTAGCGGCGCTCACACTCTTAAATGACAAAAGTTATTATTTTAGTCCTACTGGTAATAGTGTAATAGCTTATGTTCCCAAAGGAAGGGGTGCGATCGCATTAGGAGATCCCATTGGCCCCATTGAAGACCGCAAAGAGACAATTATTGCTTTCTGGCAGTTTTGCCAGCGTAATGACTGGTATCCAGGCTTTTACCAAACTTTGCCCGATGATGTTGAGCTTTACAAGTCATTGGGATTTAAGGTACTCAAAATTGGAGAAGAAGCGATCGTTGACCTGAAAAGTTTTACATTACAAGGTAAGGCCGGTAAAAACTTTAGACCATCAATCAGTCGTTTAACTAAACTAGGATACCGAATCGAGTTTTACCAACCACCCATTACTGATGCTTTGTTGCACCTCCTCAAACCTGTGAGTGATGAATGGCTAAAGATGGTACAAGGTTCGGAAAAACAATTTTCTTTGGGTTGGTTTGACGAAGCTTATCTGCGAGACTGCGAGATTGCTGTGGTGCATAATCCCGAAGGTAATATCACCGCCTTTGCCAACATTCTCCGAGAGTACCAAATCAACGAAGCAACTATTGACATGATGCGACATCGCTCATCTCTTGAGAATGGGACGATGGACTTTCTATTTATTTCCCTGCTTCAGCATTTTAAAGAGTGCGGTTACGACAGCTTTAATTTCGGTCTTTCTGCCTTGGCGGGAGTTGGAGATAACCCAGAATCACGCCGATTAGAGAGAGTATTGCACTATCTTTACGAGCATTTGAATCGCTTCTACAACTTCAAGGGACTACACGCCTACAAAGACAAGTTCCGTCCCGTCTGGGAACCGCGTTATTTGGTTTACCCCAGTTTAGCTGCCTTACCAGATGTAGTTGTAGCATTGATTCGCGCAGATTCAGGCGATCGCCTTTTTGATTATTTCAAACCCGGAGCCTAAAAGCATCTATTTTGGTGCTATTCAGCCGTTAACGCCATAAAACTTCATTCCAGGGCGATATCTACAGATCGCCTTGCCTACACAAATTTAGATTTTATGGTACAATTGTACTATAAAGGTGATATCTGGTGAGTATGTAACGTTAAGTTTGGCAAGAAATGCCCAAAATTTGTAATAAGTGAATTCCCATAATAGCTAGTACACTCACAATACGGTTCGGTTAAAGGGGAAAGGGAAAAGGTTTTGAATACATCCTTTACCCTTTTCCCGCAAACCCATTCCCCAGACCACAAGGAAAATGAAAAATGCTTATCCGAACCGTATTGAGTAAACTCAGGCTTTAACAGTGAGATTTTGCCTTGGGTATTCGCATATATTTGGCATGGATTTATTGCTTGTTCGTACTTCAAGTTTTCACGGTTGCAAAAAATTATTATAACCCGTGGCTTTAACAGACTTATTGATCTAGGGATGAAAGGTGACAATATGACAAATAATCAAATTTCTCTGCTAGAACTCATCAAAATTTTTGCAGAATATCGTAATAATATCATTGTCAACATCAACCACCTGCAAAAAAATTATCATAGAACAAGTATCAAGCGGGTTAAAGGAGTAAGAGACGAAAGCGGGGAAATCTTACAACCTTGGTTGCAAACAGAATATATAGATAATGCTGAGTATGTTGGTATGGGCGAGTTTCAGTTTAACCGCAATACTGCTACTATCAATATGTTGATCAAACGTAAAGTCAAACTCGCCAAATTTGAAGATAAAACCCCCACTCTTGAAGTAGCAGGTTTGCTAGTAAATGACCTTAATAGCTTTAACAACTACACGATTGTAAGTGATGGTAAAATCAATATAAAGTCTTTACAAGTCAAAATTAGTAGTAAAAAAGTTTTTGACTTGCTTAAAGAAAAGGGCGTGTTAAATGCAGAAGATTTTGACTTTCATACTGAATATACCATCCAGCTAGATAACTTCCCACTTATCGCTTCTGATACTCATCACAGTAGTATTGATGGACTATTCAATCAACTTGCAAAGGTTAAAGTGCTTGCAAGTATTATTTCTGCTCAATTGAAAAAAGAGTCAGATGTATTTATGGCACCACAGTTAGAAGAGTTAAAAAAACACTATCTGTCCAAGAATATTTACATCAACTTTCCGACAACTAATGAATACGTGGATATCCATGAAGCTTTAGTTAATGGTACTCTTGATTCAAGATTAAGCTATAAAATCGACATCGGTAGCCAAGACATTCTGAACCTGAATAAGTTTCCTTCTGCTAACAAGTTTCTGAATAGAATGTATCGTCTTTATGATAAACAAACTGGAGAAATTATCATAAAGCCGAGTTTTGAGATGATATTTAATGAGAATCTTGCTATTAGGCAAAGATTACTGTCATCACGCACCAAGATTACAAAAATTGACGAGTTTATGAAACCAGTTTTTGATGATTTTCTTGGGCTTGAGCAAAATGGCATAGTTGTAGATATTCTCAAGAAAGTTGGTGCTGACAGTTTGGCACAGTTATTTCAGGATAAACACACTGGTAAGCAAATCAATAAAGAGGAAATGGTTGCAGCTTTGACAGTAGCGAATATTAAACTAGAGAAATATGTAGAAAATATCTACCAAGATAAGATTTCTCCTTTGGTATTTTATATTGGTTGTACTGGATTACTGCCAGATCAAATAGAAGCAAAACCCATGACTGCGGAAGAAGCTGCTGCTAAATACCCCAATTTGCAATTTTCTAAAAATGAACAAGAAGGTACTTTTTTTGTAGTTGGTGATAGTATTATCAGCATCTATGTAAAAACTGAATATTGCAGCAAACTTATTTCTGTTGCTATAGACAATTAAATTGTATATGACAAGTGTAAATCATCGTTAAAAATAAATTAACCGCAGAGGCACAGAGAACGCAGAGAGAAGAATCATACTTGTTTATTACTAGCCATTAAACTTGGCTGTATAGGTTTATAGCGTTTCATAAGCAACTGAGGTACTGCTTTATCTCCCCTCTCCTTAGTAAGGAGAGGGGCTGGGGGTGAGGTTTTAAGGTGTACTTCACTAGATCGATAAATGCTATATTTTGTTTAATAAGAATCTCAATTCTAATTCTTGCAAAAGTAATTGCACGTATTGTCAAAACTTAATTTTCAAACTCTGTTCATGCTAACTAACGCAAGAACTATTATTTATAGCTAGTATCACTTTTTACCAGGATTCTGTTAGTCAATTCTTCCAGTTCTTTAAGGTGTTGTGCGTTCACAAGCAATTCTCCCTCATAACTAGATTTATCTGTACCATATTGACTTTGTTGCTCTTTTAGTATTTCAATCTCATGATTAATTATTGGTAATGCTTTCCCTTGGATAATTACTTTTTTTAGCAATTCAAATCGTGATACTTCATTAATTTGACGCAAGAGTTGCGAGATACAACGACTAATAATAATTTCATTGCTAAAAGCAAGAATGCCATTAAATTCATTATCTTGAGCTAATAATTGCTCGCTTACATCTAACAAAGCTTCTACAATTAAAGGGATGTAATTCACAGGAATTTCTTCTTCAGTAGAGTTTTCTAGCTGTTCTAGAAATACCCTAATTTGGGTTGTGCCGTTTGGAAGTTTTTGTTTAGTAAGTTCTATCAGATAGTTTCTAAATTTGTCTACATCTCCCATAAAACCAAGGATAGGTTTTATCTGAGCATTAGACAATTCAACTGCTGATAATGATAGACGAAAGTAAATAGGAAAAACTTCTAAACTACAGACACGTAGCTGCTCACGCCATTGCAACTCTTGTTTTTTATCTATATATTTATTACCCCAGACAGATTTTAATTTAGGAAAAAGGTGCATTAACAGGTTTTTAATAGGCTGCTTTTCCTCATCTCGCAGTTGAGCAATCCAGGTATTAAAAAGATTTTTGAATTCATCTATTGAAATATTTACCTCTCCTACAAAAATATGAGTATTTTGATGGATGATACTATATATATTTGGGCTAAAGACTCGTAAAGACTCAATAGCAATGAAATCAACAGGGTTTACTTCATGTTTTACTACTGGATATGTCACTGTTAAAGTGTTAATCAAACGAGTGATATCACGAATACTATTTATAAAGCGATCTATTCCTTGAAAGTAAATCTCACCCCAACGATTTTGGTTGATTTCTTGTTTTGGAGTTTCAGCAAATATGTTATCAAGCTTTTCAAAAAGAAGCCTGCGAAGTGAGATTTTATCAGGAACAGGTAACTCAAAACTAACTTGAATAATTTTTTCTAAATATGCTTCTCCTGATATTTCTTTGGTATCTGCAATTGTTTTCATTACAACTTGTTTATCAAAGACCAGAAGATAGACAACGTTAGTAAAATTTCGCATTGCTTTGAAAATACGAAATAACTGCTTGATATCTTCAGCAGCCAACCGATCGATATCATCAATTGTTATAACTATTCGCCGTTGCTGCTGTACTAACGTATCTTCTACTTCTTCTTTTAATTCGGCAGCTTCCTTGTCCTTTTCGTCCAATAAGGCCGCTAATGCCTTGCCAGTTTGAGCATAAGGTAGAGGAATGTCTGAAATAATGGCGGCAAAATCAGCTAATGTCTCTTTCAAACCTCTTGATACAGATGACTGTTGGCTTAAAACGTTTTGTAATTGTTCAAAAAAGCGCCTTGTGATATTTTGGTGTCCAGATAATAACCAGGGATTAAAAGGAACGATGATTGGTTGCTCCTCGTCTGGTTTTTGCTGAAGATAGTGAACTACAAAGTTTAATAGTGTAGATTTGCCAGAGTTCCAAGAACCATAAACTGCAATAACGAAACCTTCAGGAAAGGTCATTTTACAAATGCTGTTTGCTAAATACTTGGCGAAGCTGGCATGTCCTAACAGGTCTTTTTCTGGATCGATTAAGGAACTATCTACCGATATATCGTTAATTTCCGTCTGTGCCATAAAAAGTTTTCTTGCTCATGTTGCGATCGCTTCCATCGGGGCATAGCCCATCGTGACATATTCAGTAGGATGAGTAATGATCCCTTGGGATGGGAATTTCCAGTGAAATAATTTCCTCAAGGCTTATGCAATTGGTTTTAGATTAATTATTTGGCATCGCTGAAATTAGGAGCTTAAATAGATAAACAGCCTATCTGGTAAATTTTCTCTCTACATTATCTAAAAAGACTACTCAAATAAGTTAAATTTCAACCTAATCCTAACTATTGGTTATATAAATGCAGCCTTCTTTATGTCTATGTGTACTAGTGGAGGCTAAATTTTAATATTCCTATATAAAGGTATTAATCCTCAAGAATGATTTTGAAAAAATTCTATTATTATATCTTCACCAAACATTAATTAACTGCTAGATTTAGCATACTGGAGCTTGTAGTAAAATCTGTATTAACTTTATGTTAAATAATTGACTTATTCGATAGAAGCATAACCACAGTTAGATGTTAGTTATTTCTTCTATAGAAGCAATTTCTAGCCAATAGTTACTATGGACAAGTAAGCAATTACAATGCCTTAAAACTTATAGCGTTTCTCGGTCTGGCGACATACAAAAACCCCCTCACTGTAAGCGATGAGGGGGCTATAATGTACCTCATTTGATTAGGAAAAGCTATATTGATTAAATCTTATATGGTGGTTCTTGGTTGAGCTAGGTACAGAACCCCTCACTGTAAGCGAGGAGAGGGTTAAGATACACCTTCTATGATTAAGAAACGCTATATAAGTTTTGCTAATTTTGGTTAATAGTATCTATATAAATTTAACTCTTTAAATATTGACTAAATAATATGCTTCAGCCCCAAGAAGATGATATTTCAATAGAAGGTAATTCTCTTCCCCCTGTCCCCATTCAAGAAATCTCAGAGGATAGGGCATTAACAGAGACGGTACTTTTTCCAACTCCAAACCTGTTTCTAAAAATTTCTAAACTAGAAATTCGCCAAAGTCTCAAAGCACTAACTTATGAAAGTGTCTTTGCTGCGGTTCTTTATAGCATCATCGGCGGTGCTTTGCTCAGTAATTTCTTGCTAGAGTTAGGCGCTGGCCCAGTCGAAATTGGTCTACTTGCCGCTATTCCTCAGATGGTGAATCTACTCCAACCACTGGGAGCGTATTTAGTAAATCGAAGTACCAGCTTTCGTTGGTATTTCTTATGTATTTTCATCCCGTCGCGGTTGCTATGGTTGATTCTTCTACCAGCAATTTGGTTGGTTAATTCATCTCATATCACTGGACACCAAGTAATAGAGTTGACATTAGGAATTCTCTTAGTAGCTAATATCATCGAAGCTTTTGGTCGTGCGCCTTGGCTTGGGTGGTCGGCTGTGTTAGTGCCTCAGCGATTGCGGGGGCGATATTTCGGCTTTCGCAATAGTATTCTCGGTTTGACAAACCTTGTTTGTGTGCCTCTGCTAGGTTTAGCAGTATCAGCTTGGCCTGGTGGAACAGTTCAAGGTTATGGTGCAGTCTTAGTTTTAGGAATTGTGCTAGGACTAATTAGTGTGGGCAGTCAGTTCTGGATGACTGATATCAACCCGCAGCTTTTAAAAGTTGGTGATTCAGATACATCACAGCCGCAGACCCAAGGAATAGATTTTGGCTTGTTTAAAGATGCTAACTTTTTGAAGTTTGTGCTTTACCTGAGCATCTGGTGCTTTGCTGTTAACATCAGCGCTCCCTTCTTTAATCTCTATTTGCTGGATAACCTGAATATAGATATTAGTGTGGTGACGGTTTATCACGGCTTAGGAACTGGTGCAAATATGCTAATGCTACTTTTGTGGGGCAAACTGGCCGACCGGATTGGGAATCGCCCGTTACTGTTATTAGTGGGGGTCTTAGTGGGGGTGACACCTCTGCTGTGGCTCTTAGTTGGAAGCAATCAAATTTCTTTTTGGATCTGGCTACCCCTATTGCACGTATTAGCTGGCGCTACATGGGCCGCAATTGATCTGTGTACTAACAATTTGATGATGGGAATAGCACCACTACGTTATCAATCTAGTTATTTTGCGATCGCAGGTGCAATTGCTGGTATCACTGGAGCAATGGGTATTACTGTCGGTGGCTTTCTAGCAACTCTCCCTGGTGCTGCGGGTTTGCTGGGGCTATTTGTTCTCTCAGGCTTACTACGCATGGCTGCACTTGTACCCTTAGTTTTTGTACAAGAGCAACGCTCTATACCATTGGGTCAGTTAATACGATTCCTATTCCCAATCAAGCAGTCAACTAATTTGATAGAAGTGGAATAAGTAGGTCGGCGTAAATATTAGACTTGTTGCAATCGGGGTAAAGGGGAAGGGGAAAAGGGTAAAGAAACTCAAAATCCTTTCCCTAACAGTGCAAAAACATATTTTGGCTATTTATGTCTTCGTTGATGCCATTGCCAAGCATGGGCAATAATTTCATTCAGATTAGGATACTCTGGATGCCAGCCTAGTATTTTAGTTGCTTTGTCGCTACTGCCAACTAAAATTGGAGGGTCGCCTGGTCTGCGATCGCGTTCTTCTATTTTAATTTCTTTGCCTGTTATCTCTTTTGCAGTCTCTATTACTTCTCTAACTGAAAAACCACTGCCATTCCCGAGGTTAAATACTTCACTCTCTCCACCTTTGAGCAGATATTCCAAACCTAAAATATGGGCTTGTGCCAAGTCAGTCACATGAATATAATCTCGGATACAAGTTCCGTCAGGCGTAGGGTAATCAGTACCGAAAATCAAAATAGATTCACGCTTACCAAAAGCAGTTAGTAGTACTAGCGGTATGAGATGAGTTTCAGGTTCGTGGTCTTCACCCAGCAACCCATTAGGGTCAGCACCCGCGGCATTAAAATAACGGAAACGTACAGACTTTAAATTATAGGCTGCATCAAAATCAGATAGAATTCTTTCTACCATCCACTTGCTCGTAGCGTAGGGACTAATGGGATCTTGCGGATGTTCTTCGGTAAGGGGAACGAACTTTGGTACACCATAGAGAGCGCAAGTAGAAGAAAAGATAAATTTGTTAACTGACGCAGCTAGCATTGCTTCTAAAAGTGTCAGAGTGCCTGCAACATTATTTTGGTAATATTTGGCTGGGTCGGTGACAGATTCACCCACTGCAATATAGGCAGCAAAATGCATTACTGCCTCTATATTGTGAGTTGAGAAGATATTATCAAGTAGAGTGCGATCGCTCATATCTCCCACAATCAATTTTACCTGCAAAACTTCTTCTACAAGTTCTCGATGTCCATTCGAGAGATTATCTAAAACGATTACTTCATAACCTGCATTTTTCAGAGCTAATACAGCATGGGAGCCTATGTATCCGGCTCCTCCTGTTACTAAAATAGTTGACATAATTTTGTGATGGGGAATGGGGCATTGGGCATTGGGCATGGGAAAGAGGAGCAGAGGGACAAGGAGAATTGGGGACAAGGGGAAAGACTTGTTGGAAGTTCTAAACTTTTGTCACCTTGTCCCCTCTGCCCCTCTGCTCCCCTGCCCACTGCTCCTCTTAAAATTAGATTGCCAGCCAACTAATTTCTTTCTTCCAAGTAGCGAGAAATTGCACTGTCAAGGTGTGGCATTAATTCACCTCGATTGCTACCAAGAACGCTGTAAGCTGGGCGGGGAGCAATCAAACCAAGTTCTTGTGTAGGACGAGCAATTAGACTACTGACACTTACACCTGCTTTTTTCGCCGCTAGTCGTGCCAAGTCAGCCCAGGCAATAGCACTTTTGTTAGCCAAATGCCACAAACCTTTCTCGCCATCAATCAATAAATCAAGGCTGGCATGGACAAGATCGGGTACATAAGTGGGTGAAACGATCGCATCTTCGGCTGCAACAAAAGTATTCCCAGCAGCTAATTGCCGTAGAGCGATCGTCACAAAGTTATAATCATCCCACGGGCCGAAAAATGCGCTGGTGCGAATCATTAGTGATGCCGGATGAGCCTGTAATACCAGCTTTTCTGCTAAAACTTTGCTGCATCCATATACATTCAGGGGCGCAACGGTATCAGTTTCGACATAAGGATTAGACTCAGCACCATCGAATACCAAATCTGAAGAGAAAGTTAGCAGCGCTACATCATGTTGAGCGCAAGCAGCAGCTAAAATTGCTGGCCCTTCAGCGTTTACCTTTAAACAAATATCGGGTTCGCGTTCGGCATCGTCTACCCGCACGTATCCCGCAGCGTTGACAACTGCCCACGGTTGCAACTCGGCAAGTACTTTATTGACGGAAGCAGGATTGGCAATGTCCATATCTTGTCGTCTTAGCAGGCAATATGAAATTCCTCGGACTTCACACAACCGAGCAAAAGCCTTGCCTAATGTTCCTGTGGCTCCAACGATCGCCAGAGGACGATTGGAAACAGGGGAGGAAACTGGGGGAGATGGGAGCGATACGCGACAACTGACGGCTGGATACAATAGGCGATCTTGTCGATGCCACCATCCTGGTGTATCAAGTAGTGGATGATTGGGTTTATGTCCAGTGGCTAAATCTCGCACCATTTTAGCGATCGCTGTTTGTCTGGGACGTGGCGATCGCAAATCAAACACACCTGGCTCGTAGTATCCTGCCGAACGAGTCACTAAACTATTCCAATCGTAGCTGCCCAAAAGTGCCCAAGCAGTCACAGCCCGAACATCTGCACCTTGGTTTCGTAATTCTTGGGCTGCATTCCACACTTCATTGAGCCAGCGTAGCTGTTCCTCACGGGTGCAACTCAGGTGAACTTCAGTGACAGCAAAAGGTAGTTTATAGCGTTCCCATGTCTCTTTGAGCAATGTCCGCGGCCCTGCCAAACCCTCAGCGCAAACTCGCACTGCCTCTACATCTGCATACTTGTCTCGACCATTACCACCATGCGTCCAAGCTGGATAGGTTTCTAGGTTTTCATCTAAAAAGCGTTCGCTCGTCAGGTAATGGTTAATGCCGATAATGTCAGGTGGACAGGTATATTGTAAAAATTCTTCAAGCTCAGACTCACTTACACCACAATCGCGCAAGTAAGCCCACATAGGATGAGTTGGGTTGATTCGACCGCATAATAAATCCAAACTCAACCAACGACGCTCGTTCTCAAATTCTGCTTGATAAGCCAACTTTGGTGTACTATGAGTTTTACCCAAATCCTCTGTTTGTACGAGTTGGGCATTGGGGTTGACTTCCCGGATTGCTTGCATCGAAAGAGCGATCGCTTTACACTCTCCCAACAATGCACGGGCAAAAGTTAAATCGTCCTTTCCGTGAGGATACCAGTGACCGTACATCCCGCTAAATCGTGCTGTTGTCAGTGGTTCGTTGATGGGTGTGTAATGTGTAACCCAGGGATAGCGTTCTGCAACCGCACGAGCAAACACCGCTAGTTTCTCAGGAAATTCTGGATCTACCAAGCTGGTATCACGCGGGCCACTGCCATGATGCACTAATCCCACAATCGGACAAATGCCGAGTTCGCGCAAACGCTCCAGCCGTTCATCTGTCCACGACCAATCAGCATTCTCTAAACCGTTGGGTGCTATCCGCTCCCAAATAACTGGATAACGGATGGCGTGTATGCCAAGTTGGGCAAATAAATCTAGGTCATCTAAGCGGGTTGCATGACCATTGCGTTCTAACTGATCGAAATACTCTTCACCCACACGATTAACCGTACACTCTACACCAGCCCACACTTCTAGAGGAAGTTGTGCTTTATTACTGTTAAGTGTCGAGTTGGAAGCAGAAATCATAATTTACAACTCAAGCTGATATTTTAGATATTTTGTTTAATGCGTTTTTTTCAACTTTTGTAGGGTGTGTTATGCCGGAGGTTAACGCACCATCTTAGATTTTCAGTGTGTTACACAGTAATACAGTTCAGTTAAGGCTAAAAACTAAGCACCTTTGTTGCATCGCCCCGCACCTTTGTTGCATCGCCCCGCACCTTTGTTGCATCGCCCCGCACCTTTGTTGCATCGCCCCGCATCTTTGTTGTATCGCCCTGCACCTTTGTTGCATCGCCCTGCACCTTTGTTGCATCGCCCTGCATCTTTGTTGCATTGCCCTGCATCTTTGTTGCATTGCCCCGCACCTTTGTTGCATTGCCCTGCATCTTTGTTGTATCGACCTACAAAAATTAACCCACCCTACGTTACGCAGCAACTTTAAAAGACTTATGTTTACACTGTAGCCCTTTATCAGGGAATACAGTTCAGTTAAGCTTTTTCCTCCCCCCTGCTCCTCTTCCAAGGGAGGAGCAGGGGGTTAGGTTTGAAAGAAAGTTGTGTACACGCACGGGGTGAATTAGGAATTATTTAAGCCTTAACCGCAATTTGTTTGTACACAGACAAAGCCTGAGCAACACATTGATCCATGTTGTAGTACTTGTAGGTCGCTAATCGTCCTACAAAATAGATCCCTGGAGTTTCATCAGCCAGCACCTTATATTTCTTGTAAATTTCCTGATTTTCAGAACGCGGTACAGGATAATAAGGATCTCCCTCAGCTTGAGGAAACTCATAAACAATACTAGTTTTAGAGTGTTCCTGACCAGTCAAGTATTTAAACTCTGTCACACGAGTATAAAGCTGTTCATTAGGATAGTTGATGACTGGGGCTGATTGAAACACAGAGGTGTTATGCGTTTCATGCTTGAAATCGAGCGAACGATATGGTAGTTTGCCGTAGCGATAATCAAAGTATTCGTCAACTGGCCCGGAATATACCATCTCGCGGCAAGGTATAGCTTTTTGGATTTCCCGATAATCGGTGTTAAGCATTACCTTGATGTTCGGGTGATTGAGCATATTGTCGAACATCCGGGTAAAGCCGTGGAGTGGCATTGCTTGGTAGCTATCGGTAAAATAGCGATCGTCACGATTGGTTCGTGTGGGAATTCTAGCAATTACTGATTTGTCAAGTTCCGATGGGTCAAGTCCCCATTGCTTACGGGTATAATTTCGGAAAAACTTTTCATACAGTACTCGACCAACTTTGCTGACCACCACATCCTCACTAGTGCGGATGTATTCTACAGGTTCAGCAAGGGATTTATAAAACTCTTCCACCTCAAATGAATTGAGATTCATCCCATACAGCTTGTTGATGGTATCGAGGTTGATGGGAATCGGAACAAGTTGCCCATCTACACTTGCAAGGACGCGATGTTCGTAAGACCGCCACTGAGTAAAGCGTGAGAGGTATTCAAAAACTTCGCGGGAGTTGGTGTGAAAGATGTGGGGGCCGTACTTGTGTACGAGAATGCCATCATCATTGTAATGATCGTAGGCATTGCCGCCTATGTGGTTGCGCTTGTCTACAACCAGCACTTTTTTACCTTGAGTTGCCAAACGTTCAGCAATGACGCTACCAGAAAAACCAGCGCCGACAACCAAGTAATCAAAGACAAAATCTCTGGTAATGATATTTGGTGCTTGTTTACCAGCCGCACCTGTGGAGTTAGCTTTGTCTTCACCATCGCGGGCGGCGATCGCAGAGTCAATCAGCTTCATCATTGATGCCCAAGTACGATCCCAAGAAATCTTTTCTAAAAAGACATCTACTCGACTCAACCATTCTGAGGCTGGGGTGTCTTCTTGCATTGCTTGTTCTGCGGCAGTGACGAACTCAGAAACCGTGTCTGCAATCCGCACTAGCTTCAACTCTGCGTAAGGGCGCACCACATCTCGAATTGAGGTAGATACAACAGGTCTACCTGCGGCAAGATATTCTGGAGTTTTGGTCGGGCTAATAAAGCGGGTTGACTCGTTACGCGCAAACGGCAACATGGCTAAGTCCCAGCCTGCTAAATAGGCAGGTAGTTGTTTATAATCTCTGCCACCGAGATAATGGATATTTTCATGCTCTGGCAGACTTGCGGGATCGATTTTGACAACTGGCCCAATAATTACTAAATGCCAGTCGGGACGTGCTTCGGCAATTCCCGCAAGCAGTTCAATATCCATCCGTTCATCAATTACACCAAAGAATCCGAGACGAGGATAGGGAATATGAGCTTGATCTTCTGGTTCTTGAACAGTTCTCGCCTGACCAAAGTGAGGAACATCTACACTGCTGGGAAAGGCATAAACGTTGGGGTGCTGGTTCACCTTACTTTCGTAAAGGCTTTGTCCCCCTGTAAATACTAAGTCTGCACGGTTGAATAGTTCGGCTTCGTAATTCTTTAAAGTGGGTGATGCGCCCTGGAATGCAGACAATTCATCCATGCAATCGTACACCACAGCTTGGGGTTGCAAGTGACGGGTAAAGGCGATCGCCATTGGTGTGTAATACCAACAAATGTATTTGTTGATATTATGCTCTGCAAATAAATTATTAATTAGTACTTGTAAATCTGCGTTGATTGCTTCTTCGCTTAAACCTTGTGGTAGGTGTGGCACGACCACAACCACTCCATTAGAATCTTCGTTTATATCTAATCTTGCCAAGGGTTCTTCAGAGAAAATTGGTTCCTCAATAAAGAACACTCGTTTTCCTTGAGCGCAGCGACTAAGAAGATGTTGTGGTCTTTGATAAACGAAATTCCAACGTAAATGAGATAAGCAAACTATATCAGGTGTGTCTTTAAAGGTTTCTGTTGATTGAACTTTTTTATTAGACGAAGTTAAATTCAACCGTGATGTACCCGATGATTGGGTTTCAGCTAGCTGCGATCGCTTTGTTTTACGCTGCTTAGGTGAAATAATATTACCGACACCATTGTTTTTGACTTGAGATTTTTCACTTGCCATAGTTCGTCTCATTATTTAAATTATTAATTCTGATTAGCCAAACGCTAATACCTTTTCTTTGTAAGGCAGCACCAAGATTACTTTCAGGCAAAAGTTTGCAACACAGTTTGCTGCATTGCTCTATCGAATCGCTATAATCAATTCTTTGTTGTATTAATAAAATACTGTTTTATTTATGATTTACTCATCTACCTAAATAAATATTAAATTACTTTTTTATTAAGCCCTAAGTACTATCTTTTGCCTTATACAATAACAAAATACATGCATATATATGTTTTTTTGTCTGTTCGATTTCATACAAAAATATTAAAATAGTTAATAAAAGTATTAAATATTAATAAGTCCAGTTTTTTGATTACATTACTTAATTATTCAGTGTAAAGTAGTTCTATGCTAATTAATGAACCTGACGCGATCGCTTCTAAAGGATTTTCAGAAAATAAATTATCCAGATAAACGAACCACGGAGGCGCAGAGAACACAGAGGGAAGAGGAATAGAGAAGATTTTTGTGTCAGTTTTGGAATATTAAGCAAGTTTAATTATAAGAATTAGGCAAAAATAACTGAGCGTTACATTGCTTTGACTATGGGAGTCATTTATTTACTTTTAGGTTTAGCTGGATTTGTACCAGCTTTTGTTCCACTTAATGAATCTGCTGGTGCTTATTCAGGTTTTGGTTATCTCTTTGGTGCAATTCCTACCAACTTTTTGCTTCAATAGTTACTGATAGTCTGCGGTGTCCAGGTAGGGCCATTACAAGATGGGCCTTCTGATTTCCAAATCAGCATATCTAAACAGATTTGCCGCATATCCATGTTTTTCGTCCAAGCATGGTAGACAACATATTCAGTCTTACCATCTGGCCCAATAACGATAGAATTATGTCCCGGCCCTCTAACAAAATTAGGAACAGACTTTAGCACCCGTGGCCCAGTTTCGTTACCTGCATCAGAGTAAGGTCCCATCACGTTGTCAGCAACGCCATAATCTACGCCGTAGTTCTCAGTTTCCCAGCGTCCACCACTATAAAAACAGTAGTATTTACCTTCATGCTTACGAACGCAGGGGCCTTCTAAAGTATGCCAATCATAGATTTCACCGTACATCAAACGATCAGCTAAAAACCGCTGCCAATCGGCTCGCGCTCGTAAAACCACTTTCCCTTCACCGGCAAGCTTAGTCATGGTTTGAAGCCGATCTACAAACAACGCTGTGCCAGCACGCACTCCATCCGATGTATCTAGAAAGTCACGGGCGTAAAACAAATACCACTGTCCATCATCATCACAGAATGGATGCGGGTCGATCGCAAAAGGACAAGATTTTGGATCTACAAGTGGCTCACCAACATCTTGATAAGGGCCTAACGGAGTATCGCTTGTAGCCACACGTAACTGATGATTCTTGTCTTCATGTCCTACAGAATAGTAGAGATAAAATTGGCGATTGCTGTAAGCAACTTCGGGGGCCCAAAAATTATCGCCAAGGGCTGGATCTGGCCGTTGTAGCGCGTTACCAACAAAATCCCAATTCACAAAATCGAAGGAGCGTAACAGAGGAAAGACAAGCGATTTATGATTGGCGTTAATATTTGGTGCATCCGCTATTTCATCTACCATTCCTTCTGCTTCTGCTGCGCCAGTTCCGATCGCATAATATACCCCTTCGTGTTGCCAAACAAAAGGATCGGCAAAATAACCTTTGTAGACTGGATTAGTATAGGTTTGCATCTTAATTATCTATAGAAATGACAAAAATCCTTCTTCCACTAGTGGTTTATCAAGTTAAGGAAAGCTTGGGTATGTAGTAAGCACTTCAGTGCTTAACATAAAGACTAAAGTCCTTACTACAAACTTATTTACCAAGCATTGTTGCCTTGAAAAACTACTAGTATTTAAAATTCACGTAAGTTTCGACTTTATTCTTAGGTAAGCTTTCTACTAGCTGACACCGTAGCATCTGCTTTAGTTTTTCTGGGAGGCTATCATAATAGTCTTGTGGGAGAGTTAAATCTACCTTTGGTGTGTGCAACCAATGCATCGCATAGCCCATAACTACCATCGGTCTTGGCTGGTTTGTCCGATTTGGGGAACCCCGATGCAGTGCTAAAGGCGATCGCACCATTACGTCACCAGGCTGCATATAAAAAGATTCCATCGGAATTTCACCACTAGCTACCTTCTCTAATCCCTCTTCTCGCGGTATAACATGGGTTCCACGCGCCATTTGAAACGGCCCGTTTTCTGCGGTTACTTCCACAAGGGGAAAGTTGACTGCGAGAGCGTAAAGTGGTGTAACTATGCGATCGCTAAACAGTGGACGAAAGTCCCGATGGGTTTCCTGATAATCTGAACCCTGGAATGGAACATCAACTCCCATCTGAACCATTACGTATTCTTGGTAAAACACGCGATCTAAGATACCCATAATCACTGGATTGGCAAAAACTAATTCATTCGCAAATGGGTAAATCCAAGGCAAGGTTAGATAGTAGCGGGAAACTTCACGAGGAGCCAACCCACCTGGTTGATTTTGACGTTCGTGAAATAATTTTTCAAAAGCTTGTGCCCATTCGTAAATTAATTTTTGCTCAAAAACACCAGGAATGACACAAATTCCGTCTTTATTTAGTTCTTGAGCAAATCGGTCTAGGTCGGTAGCTGAATATTTCGCTATACCGCCTATACTTTGAATCATCTTTTTTATCCTCTCCAACTTAAAACTAGAGTCGTATTAATATCAGACTTCTAGGGAATTTTTTAATTGCTTGTCGATAGTAGCGCACTATTTTTAAAATTAGTGGCTTACACCAATTCTCTGTAACAATTAATTAAAATTAATTATGACCAAACTAACTTTTTGACCGAAAACGCAAAGGATACAGAGCAACTGAATTTATTTATGGAGAAGCAAAAAAGATGTACATAGTGACGCACAGCCCATATTTACTACGTCCAAAGTTTTCAAAGCAAATAAATTTATTTATGTGGATTGGAATTTTTAATTTTTAATTTTTAATTTTTAATTCCCCAAAGGGGTTGACACTCCAGGCAAGGCAACACTATCGCCTGGCTTTGAAGGCCATCTGACAGTCAGAATCGTGCAGTCAGACTCAGCAACCCACCAATGTGTTACACCTGCACACCAAAGAACATAATCACCCTCACGAGATAATAAAATTTCTCTATCTTCAAATTGCAGGCGAAATTCTCCATGAATGAGAATTGAAAGAGTAGCAGCTTGGTTATTTACTGCCCAATCAGTTCTACTCTCACCTGCTTTGTGAACAGCCCATTTTACCTCTAGCATTTCTGTGGAACGCGGATCGTCTTCAGGGGTGATAAAGTGACCCATGAACCATCCCCAACGATTTACACCTTCAACGGCTGCATTTCCATAAACAACTTTAGGCTGCATCGCTTAATCCCAATGAAGGAACCAAAATTTGTCCGTTGTAACCTGCTTGATTGTATTGTTCAAGGACATGAGTTGCAATACCTTTGCTCTCACCCGATTTAACCAAAGCTACACTTGCCCCGCCAAAGCCTGCACCCGTCAGTCTTGCACCAAATACTCCCGGAGTTTTTTGTAATAGTTCTACTAAAGTATCCAGCGCAGGTACGGACACTTCATAATCATCTCGCAAACTAGCGTGGGAAGCGTTCATTAATTCGCCAAAACGCTCAGATGTTACTCCCTGCAAGACTTCCAAGACGCGGTTATCTTCTGTCACCACATGACGGGCACGCCGCCGTAGAGGTTCGGGTAGTTTTGCTGTTACTGCAACATCAGTAATATCTCGCAGTGCCTTAACTCCTAGCGATCGCGCCGCTTCTTCACATTCAGCCCGACGCTGGTTATAACCGCTACTTGCAAGTGTGCGGGGTACACCGCTATCAATCACTAAAATCTCCGCATTATCAGGCAAAGGCATCACCCGGCGTTCTAAAGTCCGAGTATCTAAAAACAAGATATGCTCAGTATCAGCCAAGCTAGAAGCCATCTGATCCATGATGCCGCATTGCACGCCGGCATAGTGAATTTCTGCTTGCTGGGCGAATTGGGCAATTTCAACATCATCAATGGGAAGGTTCAGAAGTTGGCGTATTGCCCGAAGCGTTGCTACTTCTAAAGCTGCACTGCTAGACAAACCTGAACCCATAGGAACCGATGATTGGACGTACACACAAAGCGATGAGATTGTATATCCGGCTTTTTGCAAAACCTCAATACAGCCAAAAATATAACTGGCGAATCCAGACGGGGTATGATTGATATCTAAAATACCCACTTGCTCGTTGAGATTTTCCGAGTAAAAGTGATGGCGGCCATCGCTACTATAACCTAGCTGTACCGTCGTCGATTGAGGAATTGCAGTCGGAAGAACGAAGCCATCGTTATAGTCGGTATGTTCGCCTAGTAAGTTTACTCTTCCTGGCGCACTGGCTTTAGTTTCAGGTGGTTGACCGAATACTTGTTGAAAATCCATAATTTTTAATTGTACAAAGGTACTGGGCGTAACCTTCCTTCTACTTCAACACTAGGAAAATTTGAATCAAAAGTCAGATTTTCCAGCTTTCCATCCTGAAGGATCACAAAAGTATCTTCAACCTTTGCGCCTCGTAAACTAGGATTCCAAGCGACAGCAATACCTTCTGCCAAAGTATCAGTAGTAGTTGGATTTGCTACGATTTCTCGCGCTAAATATCCAGTGGTTCCTCCCTGGTGATGTTCAAGGATGGCATTGGGAAATCCATACTTTTCGTAAGCTTGAGTTAGGGCGCGATAAACTGCATCAAGGGTAGTTCCGGGTTGGCACAAATTTAAAACTACTGCTTCTATTTCACGCACGTGGGAATGTAACTCGGCTCGTTCGTTTGAAAGCGCACCAAAAGAAACAAATCGAGTCAGATTTGCATACAAACCGTAACCTCTAGCGCAAAACACCAACATTGCTTGCCGCCCAATCTGTTCTTTGGTGGCTGTCGCATGACGATATAACGGTAAACGCCTTTCACCCGCTACTAGTGTCAGCGCCGGATGCAACCCTTTCGCCCATAATGCCTCTGCACCCGCACCCGCTAACTGATATTCTGTCCAAGTTGGCTTGGCGGCTTTGAGTACCTCTGTCATTGCAACGCTAGCTTTTTGCCCAATTTGGCGATATCGCTCTAATTCACTTGACATCATTACCCGTTTATGTAGTTGTAGAGATGGGGGTAACGGCTGTTCTAAATTGGAGATGGGGCGATCGCTAATTACTTTTCCTCCAGCAGTTGCATCACGAACAAAAGACTCACGGGCAGCAGCATCAGCCCAAGGGTTGACATGTACCTTAAAATTAGCTGGCAATTCTTCATCAATAAGACGCTGGGCTTCAATTTCATCTGTTAATATCCAAGCATCTTGAGTAGTTACTAATACTTCTGCTATGCCAGTTTCAGCAGTAAGCAGCACGGTGCTAGAAGCGCCACCTGTTGCCCAGGCAAACCAGTCTGTACCGCGCAAACGCACGCCTTGCACTTCGGTTTCACGCAAGGTTTCCCTGATTAACTCTAGTTTTTTGGAGACTTCTTCGTTCATACAAAATTAGTAACCACAGATGAATACAGATAATTATGAGATTCATCTATGTTTATATGTGTATATCTATGGTTTGAAAAAAACTTGGGTACGGTATTATATTGAGTTTGGCATTCAATATTTACTTAGAGAACTGTATTCTTAATTACAAATTAATTTCACATTGTGTAACCCTTTTAGCATAACCGCATATCAAATTAAGTAATTCCCAAGAATGATGTAGTCGTTAGCCAATATTTGAAATTATGAAAGCGCAGGAGTTACACAGATATGAAAAAAACCCATGCAATCCCAAGAGACTCAAGAGACAAAGACAGAGAATAATAATGTTCCCTTGGTAGATAACACACCTGACTATATAAATTCACAAGAATCGGGGAAATCTGAACCCATGACTCAGGTACAAAAGGATAGTGTAATGACCGATCGGGACTTACCCAATCCACTAGTTCGCTATGGTTTTACCGTAGTTATATTATCGACTTTCTTATTTGTTGTCGCCATTTACTACGGAATTATTAATCCTTGAGTAATTCGCTTAACTAAGTCCCAGAAAAAGTATAAAGAGTTAGTATTACAGCTTACTAACTCTTTTGTAAACAAAAACTTAATATTTTGTTATATTTTTATTTAAAATTATTTTCACAAAATATTAAGCTTATTTTGATGAAGAATTTGGTAATTTTTGTGGCATTGAGATTGTATTTGAGACTACAAGTTCATTTAATATCAATATCCTCCGATAGTTAGATGGAAACAGTAGTCATTAATTAGTTTATTACTTCTATGGAACTGAATTACATCATCCTAGCCAATGATGTAAATCTAAGAAATAAGTGTGTTTTCCCTTAAATACTCACCAGCTTTTGCTATTAGATTGTCTTCAACTTAAGGCTGTAAGGGTACTGATTCAATTGCCAAAAGTTGCTGGCTCATTAAAGCTAGCAACTTCGATTAATCTTTAAGGAGGATGTGACTAAAATACATGGCCACAAAATATCCTAAATTTAATCAGGATCTCGCACAAGACCCAACTACACGTCGGATCTGGTACGCGATCGCTACGGGAAATGATTTTGAAAGCCATGATGGGATGACCGAGGAAAATCTTTACCAAAAGATTTTTGCTACTCACTTCGGTCACGTGGCAATCATTTTCCTGTGGGCATCTAGTCTGTTGTTCCACGTAGCCTGGCAAGGTAACTTTGAACAGTGGATTAAAGATCCGCTACATATTCGCCCAATTGCTCATGCGATTTGGGACCCTCATTTCGGTAAATCCGCAGTAGAAGCTTTTACCCAAGGGGGCGCTCCCTATCCTGTTAACATTGCTTACTCTGGTGTTTACCACTGGTGGTACACCATTGGGATGCGGACGAACAGTGACCTTTATCAAGGTTCAGTGTTCTTGTTACTGTTAGCAGCATTGTTCTTATTTGCTGGTTGGCTGCACTTGCAACCTAAGTATCGTCCGAGCTTGGCTTGGTTTAAGAGTGCTGAACCTCGCCTGAATCATCACCTAGCAGGTTTGTTTGGTGTTAGTTCTCTGGCTTGGGCCGGACACCTTGTTCACGTTGCCATTCCCGAATCTCGCGGTGTTCATGTTGGTTGGGAAAATTTTCTGACTACCTTGCCGCACCCAGCAGGTTTAGCACCTTTCTGGAGAGGTGATTGGGGTGTATACGCCCAGAATGCTGATACATCAGGACATGTGTTTGGCACATCTCAAGGCGCAGGGACAGCAATTCTGACTTTTTTGGGTGGTTTTCATCCTCAAACAGAATCGCTATGGTTGACCGATATGGCTCATCACCATTTAGCGATCGCAGTTATCTTTATTGTCGCCGGTCATCAGTACCGGACTAACTTCGGGATTGGTCATAGCATCAAAGAGATGCTCAACGCCAGAAATTTCTTTGGCATCCAAACCGAAGGTCAGTTCAACTTACCGCACCAAGGGCTGTACGACACCTACAACAACTCCCTACACTTCCAGTTGTCCATACACCTGGCAGCATTAGGTACTGCATTATCATTGGTGGCGCAGCACATGTATTCGATGCCTCCTTACGCCTTCATTGGTAAGGACTATACAACCCAGGCGGCGCTGTACACTCATCACCAGTACATTGCAGGTTTCCTGATGATTGGTGCATTTGCCCATGCTGGGATCTTCTGGGTTCGGGATTACGACCCAGAACAGAATAAGGGTAACGTACTTGAGCGTGTACTTCAGCACAAAGAAGCGATTATTTCTCACCTGAGTTGGGTGTCGCTATTCTTGGGCTTCCATACCCTGGGATTATACGTCCACAACGATGTTGTAGTTGCCTTTGGCACTCCTGAAAAGCAAATTTTGATTGAGCCGGTGTTTGCTCAATTCATCCAATCTGCTCACGGGAAACTGGTGTATGGGATGGATGCCTTATTATCTAACCCAGATAGTATTGCCTACACAGCTTGGCCTAATTTCGGTAACGTTTGGTTGCCAGGCTGGACAGATGCGATTAACTCTGGTACAAACTCCCTGTTCTTAACCATTGGGCCTGGTGATTTCTTGGTTCACCATGCGATCGCTTTAGGTTTGCACACCACCACATTAATTTGTGTCAAGGGCGCATTAGATGCTCGTGGTACCAAATTGATGCCTGATAAAAAGGATTTCGGCTATACCTTCCCCTGCGATGGGCCTGGACGGGGCGGTACTTGTCAAACTTCCTCCTGGGAACAGTCTTTTTATCTGGCTATGTTCTGGATGCTGAATGTCCTTGGTTGGCTAACTTTCTATTGGCACTGGAAGCATCTTGGTGTTTGGCAAGGTAACGTCGCTCAGTTTAATGAGAACTCTACATACCTTATGGGTTGGTTCCGTGATTACCTCTGGGCTAACTCCGCTCAGTTGATTAACGGTTACAACCCCTACGGTACGAATAATTTGTCTGTCTGGGCTTGGATGTTCCTCTTTGGACACTTGGTTTGGGCAACCGGTTTCATGTTCCTAATTGCCTGGCGTGGGTACTGGCAAGAGCTAATTGAAACTCTTGTCTGGGCACACGAACGTACTCCGCTAGCTAACTTAGTTCAGTGGAAAGATAAGCCTGTTGCTCTGTCTATTGTCCAGGGTTGGTTAGTGGGTCTAGCTCACTTTACAGTTGGTTACATCCTTACTTATGCAGCATTCCTCATAGCCTCAACCGCCGGTAAATTCGGTTGAGATTGTTGATAGATATCCTCTGACCTTAGCTATCATCCTCCTTTAACCTAATGGTATAAAGGGGGATTTTTGTATACTGAAAGCAATTGCAAACACTCCGCAGCAGCTTGCAACATCTATAGCAATTCGATTTTGTTTTGAAAAAATCTAAATAATAAAATAAGGTGCGTTATGCTTTGCTGTGCCAAGATGAATTTGAGGACTTAAGGCAAGTGACATAATGTTAGGACAATTATTAGATGGACGTTACCAAGTCCTCCAGGTCTTAGGTGGAGGTGGATTCGGTCAAACCTATATAGCTCAAGATACCCATCGGCCAGGTTTACCGAAATGCGTTGTCAAACACCTTAAGCCCGTCACTCGTAGCCCCGAATTTCTCGAAACTGCTAGACGGCTATTTAGCAGTGAGGCAGAAACACTAGAACAACTGGGCAACCACGACCAAATACCCCGGCTTTTAGCCTATTTTGAAGACAATCAAGAGTTCTTCTTGGTGCAAGAGTTCATTGAGGGACATACTCTGAAAGCGGAACTTTTGCCCAATCAACTTTGGACAGAAGATCGAGTAATTGAACTTCTCCAACAGATGTTAGGTATTCTGCAATTTATTCACAACCAAAACGTTATCCATCGAGATATCAAACCAGACAATATAATTAGGCGGCAAAAAGACGAGAAGTTAGTGCTGATTGATTTTGGCGCAGTTAAACAAGTCCAAACTCAACTGCTTACAGTTCCAGGGTATACGGGGGGTACTATTATCATCGGTACTCCAGGATATATGTCTACAGAACAGGGGCAAGGTAAGCCACGCCCCAACAGCGATATTTATTCTTTGGGTATTATTGGTATCCAATCATTAACAGGGTTACATCCGAGCAACTTTGAGGAAGATCCAGATACTGGTGAGATTTATTGGGAACATCAAGCTAACGTCAGTTCTGAGTTGGCATCGGTGTTATCTAAGATGGTGCTACACCACTTTAAACAGCGCTATCAGTCTGCGGCTGAAGTTCTACAGGCGCTTAAGCATCTGGATACGAGAATAAAAACGCAATCATTTCAATCACCATCTTTTACACAACCGCCTCAAGCTTCACTTTCTTTACAAAACTCAATTGGGCATCCACTTGCTGTTATGCTATCTGTGGAAAATTACAGCCGCTTAGAAACAATTCTTTTAGAATTTGTTGGCCCTGTTGCGTCAAGGTTACTACAGCAAGTTGCATTATCAGCGCCCAATTTGCAAGAATTAATTAGTCGATTAGCCCTTCATCTTCGAGAAAATCAACAAATTGATTTTCAGAAAAAAACAATGTTTTTATTAGAAAAACCTACTCAATTACAAGAAATTACTGTTAAATCTGAAATTAAGTCCAATACTTTATCAAGCCAAGAATCTCAAGTAATCACCGATAGCTTTATCCATCAGTGTGAGCGAGAATTGGCTGGTTTGATTGGCCCAATAGCTAAGTTCTTAGTCCAAAAAGCTGCTAAGTCTTCTGGACAAATTTCCCGTGCAGAATTTGTGAAAATTCTAGCATCACAAATCCCCGAACCTCAAAAAGCTTTACAATTTCAGCAGCGTCTACTTTCTTAATTTATGATTGCGTTTTTCTTTCCATAAATTACGAATTACGAATTACGAATTACGAATTACGAATTATCAGCTTTGGTTATTCAACATTTCCATAGCTATTTTCAAACTAGCTTTCATGCGATTAAATGCTTCTGCTAACCCGCCAATCTCATCATTAGAGTTTTCTTCAAAATCAGCGCTCATATCACCAATGCTAACTTTTTGGGCTATCTTCTCTATTTTTCTAATGCGCTGAATTACATATTTTTTGATTAGGAAGTTGATTAAGAAAACTACGATCGCAAAAATAGTAATTAAAAGTCCCATAATCAAGATACCAGTCCGTTTGGCATTGGCAAAAATCTCTTGAGAAGGAACAGAGATTATTTGAGCAGAAACAATCTGATTGAGTTGCCAGCCAAAACCATTTTCCGAACCATAAGTGACCAACTGACTTTTAGGAGCCTGATCTGGTGTAGAATGGCATCGCAGACATTTCTGTTGTGTAATCTTTAGTGGTCGCGCTATGTAAAATACTTCGCCTTCTGGCAAGTTGCGAAAGCCTGTAATTTCTTGAGTTTTGGAGTCGTTGCGAAAACGTTCTACAAGTTGAGTTTCAAAATTATCAGCTTTATCAACTAAATTTGTGGGATTCAGGGTTGCATCCTTATGAAAAAAGTTTTTATATTCAGGCTTTTTACGAAAATTTTCAAACACTTCTTTAGAAGAAAAAGTTGGTACAACTTCAGGCATGAATGTTGGGTTAGTGTCTAATGTAGGTTCTAATAGAGGATCTATACGATTTTGTGTATAATCTCTAACTGCGTTCACCATTTGGATGAGAATCTGTGCTTGAGAAGTTACTTCATTTTGCGCTCTTCCCTGAAGTACACTGGATAAGGCAACGCCACTTCCTACAATGCTAACTATGAAAACTAATATTAAAAGCAAGTTAAATTTAGCACCTATTTTTAAGTTTTTTAACGTAATGTTGTTTAACATAACCTAACCAACCAAGGTGGTATCTGAAGTTTATCTAATATTTATTTATACCTATTAGAAAGCATCTAAAGAATATTTAAATAAATATTAACTTTTTGCTCCGATACAACCTATTTAGGCAGCATTAAAACTTATCTAAATGAGTCTTGACAACCAAGTTATTTACTTAACCATAATTACGATGTCTTTGCGATTTTCCCGGCGTTTATTTCTGTTTCATCTGCTAGGTTTTACATTTACTGCCTGCAAACCAAAAAACAACTTTGAGGGTGCATTAACTATTGGCGCGATCAACTATGGTGGAGGCGAACAGATAATTAATCAATATGCTAAATTTAATACTTATTTGGGCGAAAAAACCAACTCATATATTCAGCTAGAGCCTGTTTTTAATGAAAATAGAGCGGTTGAGCGCCTTAACGCTCGTGCTTGGTCATTGGTATTTGCTCCACCGGGTTTAGCAGCTATTGCGATCGCACGTCACCAATATTCTCCCCTGTTTCCTTTAATAGGTATCAGTAATTTGCGCTCAATCTTCGTTGTTCGCAAAGACAGTCCAATCACTGAATTGAAACAACTGCAAGGTAAAACACTGGCTTTAGGTCAATTAGGCTCCGCAACAGGATATTATTTTCCTCTTTACAATCTTTATGGTACAACACTAGCTGAGATTCTATTTGCACCCACACCTAAAGCTGCCCTGGAATTGGTGGCTCAAGGAAAAGCGATCGCTTGTGCTGTCTCAGAGGCAGAATTGTCTCTCTACGCTTCACAGTTCGCCCCTACCGAATTCCGTATACTATTCAAAGACCCTCATTATGTACCATTAGGCGTGGTCTTGATTGGGCCGAATATAGAACGTAACCGTCAAGAGTTTATCCGTAAAGTGATGAGTGATGCGCCTTCAGGTTTAGCTCAAGAAGTTGGATATGTAGCCAATGGACAAGTACCAGATTACAAATACATGATTTCTGTAGTCGATCGGGTGAGTTCGATTACTTCTAAGCTGCAAAAGAAACCTGTCCAATTATTTTGATTTAGATCGGGGAGAAGGTAAAAGGCAAAAGAAATTTATTTACGATTATTAACTTACTTCTGACTTCTAACTCCTTTTCATTGCTCAAAAAAACAATTTGAATCGGGCTAGCTGATTTTGAATTGTTCCTGTGAGGATTTTATTTAGTTCTATGGTGTCTTGAAATTGCAAAATTTGCTGTGTGGGTAAGTCGAAGGGAAATTGTCCTTCAATGTCTGGACGTTGCATTTGCGCTAGTACAATCTGTTCAGATCGCTTGCTTTGAATAGCATAACCAATCTCAATACAGACATTGGGACTGGGAATTAATTGGGGGGTTTCTTTACCGTCAATACTAGCGATGGGAGTAGTGTCAGCGATAAATAGCAAACTCTTACGGATTTTTCGCATAATCGTGCGATTAATCCGTACAGCCGCACCACTGGGGCGAGAGGATTCTACTAATGTTAAAGGAAGGCGCGATCGCAAGTTTAAATTTTCCAAACTTTTTCGCAATTCTTCTCTTAAAGCGTTCGTCGCTGCGACATACTCGGTTTGATAGGATAAAAAAATCGTTGGTTCTAACTGAGCTAAAAGTGCTTGTTTGGTAAAATAAATTTCATGACTAATTAAGTCAATATTGGCGACGCAATAGCCACCACTTCCTTCAATATAAAATTCAATATTTTCCCCTTCCAGATAACGCCCAAACCAAGTTGATTTCTTAACTTCGTCGCTTTCTTCCAGAAAGTCTGCCCGCAATGCCGATCTCAGCAGACTTTTTTTGCTTAAGCGAATGTCTGGTGGACGTTTTTCTAGTTCTGGAATCGGCTCGTAATCCTGTAGATACCACGCTCTAAGCGCAATAATTGACATAAGGCGCTAAAACTATTTTCACTATTTAACTTAGTATAATCTAAGACTAAGAGAAGTCTATATCTCAATACGGTTCAGTTAAGGACTATTGGTAAAAATTTTGGGTTTTTGAGACGCGATAAATCGCTGTCTCTACAAGTGTTTTGGTCTTATATGAATTGTATTGGTTTATATCTGAGACGCGATAAATCGCCGTCTCTACTTCTGTTTAAACGCAACAACACCCAGACCTCTACTCGCTGAACTATCTTCTCTTATTGTTTATCAGATACAGGGATGTACTAACTTTCATTCCTTGTGTAAACAAGTTATGAAAACCAGTTACAGCGCCCCCTAATCTTCTACATTTGAGTAAATAGCAGTTTTCGCGTTGGGTGTTGCTGTGTTTTGACGAGACAGATGTAAGTTAAACAGCGTTTTTACCTCTTACTATGATTCCAAATGCAGCTGTTATATCTGCCAGGGAAGCTCATTTATTAGCTTCAATCATTAGATTAGCACTCCGAATGGTACAGATTTTTTTTTGCAATGAAACTTTACTTGCAAAGTATTTGTAATTAAAGTAAATATGTTGCCGTAATAGGATAAGTTCTAAATCTCTGCTTTAGTCTATTTTTAATACAATATCATCAACCTTTTGGATGAATCAAGTAATTGCTAATTTAAATTTTAAGTTTTGAAACTAACATTCTGAAAATCAAGTAAAAAATTGATTTTTCTACCTTTAGTTAACTATTCTAGCTGGAGGCTTGACAGGAATTTCAATCCAGAACTCTGTACCTTTGCCAGGTTCTGAAATGCATTCCATTATTCCGTTATGTTTTTCGACAATAATTTGATAGCTGATAGCTAATCCAAGCCCTGTACCTTTACCCACAGGTTTGGTAGTATAAAACGGGTCAAAAATTCGCTTTTTTACCTCTAGAGGTATTCCAGGCCCATTGTCACTAATACGAATCAATAGACGAGAGTTATCTGCTGATATTCTAGTGGAAATGTAGATAGTAGGCATTGGCAATGACTTATTCTCCTTGTTCCCATTACCTGTTCTCCATTCCCCATTCTCCATTTCTAAAGCATCTATGGCATTGCTGAAAATATTCATGAATACCTGATTCATTTGACCGGCATAGCATTCTATTAATGGGATATTGCCATAGTCTTTGATGACCTGAATGCCTGGAAAGTCGCCATTTGCTTTCAGTTGATATTGTAAAATTAATAAGGTGTTGTCAATACCTTCATGCAAGTCAACGCGCTTGTTTTCAGCTTCATCCAAGCGAGAAAAATTTCGTAACGACAACACTATTGAGCGGATGCGATCGCTTCCGACTTGCATTGAGGTAATGATTCTTGGGAGGTCTTCTACCAAAAATTCAAAATCCACTGCTTCAATCGCAGCGTTAATTTCACTATGAGGATCGGGATAGTGTAGCTGATAGAGGCGTAAAATTTCTAGTAGCTGTTCGATGTAGTCACTGGCGTGGCACAGATTACCGTAGATAAAGTTAACGGGGTTGTTGATTTCGTGAGCGATACCCGCCACCAACTGCCCTAAGCCGGACATTTTTTCGGTTTGAATTAATCTTGTCTGTGTTTCTTGGAGTTTATGTAGAGTATACCCTAACTGTGCAGCTTGATTTCTGGCTTCTGTTTCGGCATTATGTGTTTGTTCGTACAGTTGTGCTTGTTGAATAGCGATCGCAGCTTGATCTCCTAGCTGTTGCAATAAATCGATTTCTGCATCCTGCCAATTTCTGGGAGCATTACATTCATGGACAATTAGTAAACCCCATAGTTCTATACCTATATTAATCGGAACTATTAAGCTTGCTTGAATTTGCAGATTTTGTAAAAACTCTTGATGACAATCGCTTAAAGAATCGGTTGAAATGTTGTTAATTACCCGTACCCTACCCTGAGAGTACAATTGTCTATAGTCATCAGGAAAGCATTCTAATGGTGCATTTACTCCCAAAACTGACTGCCAATTACCACTCATCTCTTCCACAATTACCGATTTACTATCCAGCTGGAAAATTACTACTCGGTCTGAATTTAGCAGTGAACGAACTTCCCGAACAATAGTTTGCAAAGTTATCTGCAAATCCAATGTACTGCGGATCTGTTCTGTGATTTGCTTGATTACTTTGGTGAGTAGTAATGATTTTTCTAGTTCAGCAGTCTGTTCTTGCACCCGCATTTCTAAGTTGGCATTTAAAACTTGTACCTCTTTATATATTTGCTGTTGCTGAATTGCCATTGAAAAATGATCGTATAAGGCTTGTGCTAATGTTATATCTTCCGGTTTCCACTCAGGCGCTTGTCCTTTCTTTTGCTCTCGCCAAACTTCAAAGGAAAGCTGGGGTAACAGTTGTCGCCGATTCTGCTCGCATCGTCCTGCCCACAATATCTCGGTTTCAAATTCAGCGCGAAAAATGCTTAATACACCGATAAATTTTTCTCGGTAATGTAGGGGAATCACCATCAGTCCCCGAATTTGAGTAGAACGGAAGGCTAAAGCCAAAACTCGCAAATGCGGTTCTTTATAGAGATCGGAGGTTGCCCAAATATTACCTGGTTTACACTCAGCCATCCAGGTTTGCCATGTAGAATGCTGTTCAATAATGCTGTTATCTAATTCGTAGGGTAGTGTGGGTTGTTCGCCCCAGGTGTATAGTTCCCGACTATCTTCAATGTAGAGCCTGCCACCGACTCCAC
Source organism: Nostoc sp. DedVER02 (assembly GCF_034530675.2). Taxonomy (NCBI): domain Bacteria; kingdom Bacillati; phylum Cyanobacteriota; class Cyanophyceae; order Nostocales; family Nostocaceae; genus Nostoc; species Nostoc sp. DedVER02. The sequence continues at coordinate 95,795 of NZ_JAVRCP020000019.1, read as the reverse complement.
TGAATGCGGTAATAACTTCTTCAAGCGCCCCCTGTAATTGGATTGTTGGTAATTTATGTAATAGTGTGGTGACTTGGTTAACAATAGCTTCTCGCTTTTGCTGGGTAAGGGCTTCGGTGAGTAGATTACTTTGAGCGATCGCTATTGCCACCTCATCGGCAACTTGCTGCAATACTGTTAGTTCCCGCTTCAAAATCTTTCGCGGTTCGCTATGGTGAGATACCAATAATCCCCACAATTTAGGTTTTGCCGATTGTTGTTGTGGATCGCAATCTAAAATTGGTACTACTAAGGAAGATTGTACTCCCATTGCCTTTAAGTATTGAATATGACACGGGTCTACTCGTCGATAGTAAATATTAGTTTGTAGGTGTTTGCCATTTTCTTTTGATTGTAGAGGCGATAGCCCAATCTTCCCGTTTGCTACGTCGACAATTGAACGTTGCCCCGCTAACAAAAACATCTCTCTGGCCGCTTCGGGAATATCATGAACTGGGAAGCGCAACCCCAATAAGGATGGCAAACGATCTTTGTAAATAGATTCAGCAATGACTTCACCACTACCACTAGTATCAAAACGATACATTTTTACTCGATCTGCACGTAAAAACAACCGTACTTCAGCGACGGTAGTTGTTAATATTTCTTGAAGATCGAGCGATCGCCTAATCTGTTTGATCATCCGATGCAGTAAGCTTTCTTGGTTTAAGCTTTGCTGTAACCCATTTGGTTTATCGGTAGATGTCATTGCTTATATACACCATGACTGAAGTATAGTTTTTTATAATTGTCTCTAATGAAAATTTTCAATTTGACAATGCCTTGATTTTCATTCCATTTCAATCAATTCTTGTGACAAAAGCATTGCGAGAGAGATACATTTGTTACAAGTATTTTGGGAAATAGATTAGAGGATATTTGAAAAGTGTTAGATATCTTGGTTGATTCTTATAATCCAAAGAAAGTTCATCTAGGGAGATATCAAACCATTTGGCGCATCATTAGGGACTTTTCAAACATTCCCTCAAGTTTAAAGTAAAAAAAAATTTAATTATTTGACACTTATTGATTCTATATTCTTAGCCATTAAATTATGTCAGTAGTATTACTTAAATAATGCCTTCATCATTGCCTTATTGTTTAACCATTTTTGCCCTAGAATATTTCCAAAACTGCACTGTTTATCTGGATATCTCTTAATATTTGCAATAGCGATCGCTCTTATAAGTTCCGAAGCCTTAAATCTAGGGTTGCTTATTCTCAACAATGGTGTATTTATATTGATATAATAATGTATAAGTGACCAATGTAGCAAGAAAATTAAAGCATCGCAATCCTTGTAAAACAATGGTTTAAAGATTGTTAATCAAGATGCAACTAATAAATAAATACAAGTATTTTTATTAAGTAATATCATTTCCGGTAAATTACTTGTGATATTTCTTTGCGAGGGCAACGAAGTGGAATGAAGCAATCGCAAGGCTTTTGGGATTGCAACTCTGCAAGACCCTCCGCGAACACTTTGTACCCTGCGGGAAGGCTTACGTCAAAGCAATGACAACTGTTTAATCGGACATGATATAGCAAGAGACTGGGGATTGGGTGAAAAGTCTTTTTGTGTCTAAGTTTCATCATCTGTTGATGTTCTAACCACCAAGGCTTGTGCTATATAAGGTATAGGAAATTAAAATTTGAACTGGAATCAATTTAATTATTAGCAACTTTTTCAAAAATTTTTGAGTGGGGAATATTAAAATTCCCCGTCTTATTACTGATTTTATGTTGAATGCAACTATTTGGATTAAATTATTCGTAAATTCCCGTTAAAGATATTAAATTACGGATTTCTTCACGTACACTCATGAGAGTTTTACCGAGATGGTTTTGACCTGCTTTATTAGCACCACAGCCCCAAAAAGAATCGGTTGGGGAGTTTTCGACCAAAAGCTCATCGCCAGTCTTTAGTAGAACTTCTCTAATATCAGCATGAGTGAGAAATTTTTTGAGTACAGCTTCTCGCATAATTTGCGTTTTGACCAAATTCCAGTCTTTACGGAGTTGGCGAGTGCTACATCTTCCCAAAGCAGCAGCTTCTTCTGGGGTGGCGGCGGCATGGATTATGGGTATAATTGCCGCATCTTTGCTGCCAACAAACTTTTGCGCTTGATAATAATGCTCAACCGTTGCCCAGCAAGCGCCCTGAATGTGGATTTCGTGGGGAGAAAAGTTAGAAAAACAGCCATAAGGCTGCCAAACCTTATAAAAGTAAATGGTCATTTGAAAATTGCTCTTTCATATATAGCAATCCTATTTGATTTGTGAGAATTGCAACCCAAAACCCAATTTACAGCAGATTCAACAGGCGTGAGGTACACACGATCTTAAGGGCACGGCATTGCTGTGCCCCTACCTTTGTACTTCATTTACCTGAAAACGCTATATCTAAATTCTGTCACTTCATCAAAGAAAACAGTTGTTGCAAAGGTCATTTCTCGTTTGATCTCCTGCCCCCTGCCCCCTGCCCCCTACTCCCTGCCCCCTCCATCGGTAAGGTGAGAGTGAAAGCTGTTTGACCAAAAGCTGTTGAGTCAACGGTGAGGTTACCATGATGTGCCCTGGCAATTTCACGGGCTAGGCTGAGTCCTAGTCCGATGCCTTCCACTTTGCGGGTTCTGGCCGGATCGCCGCGATAGAAGCGGTCAAAAATGCGATCGCGATCGCTCACTGGAATATCTTTGGATGCATTGGTGATGGTGACGTGGAGAGTTGTTTGAGTTTGATGAGTGTGAATTTTTATCCAGCCGTTGGGGAGATTGTATTTTATGGCATTACTGAACAGGTTTTGCAAAACTTGAATTAGAAGATCGCGATCGCCTTTTAAGCACAATCCATCAGTAAATTCAGTTTGCACAGTCAAGTGGGGAGCCAGCATTTCCACATCTTCTAGCATCTCCATCAGTAACTCAGACATATCCACTTCAACCAGATACAAGCTCATTTTTCCGGCATCAGCTAGAGATAGCAGCAAGAGTTTCCGCATAATTCCACTCAGGCGGCGCACTTCATCCAATAGGTTACTTAAGCGCTGTTGGACTTCACTTCCCGGTTCAACCTGTTGCAGTGTTCGTTCTAGTTCGCCTTGTAAAATAGTTAATGGGGTTTTCAGTTCGTGAGCCGCATCTCCACTAAAGCGGGAAGCTTGGGTAAAACTGCGTTCCAAGCGTTCCAGCATCAGGTTAAATACCTGAATCAACTCAACAAATTCGACATCAGTTGTTCCAACAGGAATCCGTTGATCTAGCCCTTTGACAGTTACCTGTTGAATAACGCCTGTTAATTGCCGGATAGGACGCAAAGCACCCCCAGAAACTAACCACGCACCAACCGCAACTAATAGTAGCGATCCCGGAATTGAAACTAGGAAAATATTCCGAATCGTAGTCATTTCTTGATCGACGGCTTGCAGATTCACAGCAATGCCAACCTGAGCATTAGGAAATTTAGTTGCTCCAATCCGCCAAGCTGCTTTTGCTGTCTGTTCAGTGACAAATGTCGGTGGACGCGGACGAAGGAAGGGTGGCGGCGGAACATTTCTATTAGAGGGTGGCGGTAGTTCTCTCTGCGGGGGTGGTGGTAAAGGTGTCAACTGAAGGCGCTTAAGCAGCAGACGATTTACCTCAACGTCGGTAGATAGAGAATTTGATTGATAAATTATGTTGCCGCTTGCATCAAGCACCAGTAGGGCAATGGGGGTTTTTGTATTGGTTCCGAAAGCATCAGATAATGAATCTTCATAAAATTGCCATCGTGAGGGTCGGCTTTCTTTCTCCTGGATTTCAGGAGGTTCCCCCCGTCGTGGCAAGTTCGGAGTTGCCCGCATCAAGTGGTTTAATAACTCTGCATCAAGACGGCTGATTTTTGCATTGTAAATCTGGAACCAGGAGACTGCACCAAATCCGACTAACGTGGTTCCAGCTAAAGCCGCAGATGATAGGGCAATTCGGAGGCGAAAGGAAGAGAGATTCATGAGCTAGACTCTGGTTTGCGAAACCGATATCCAACCCCTCGAATACTTTCAATCCAGACTGTTTCATCAATGGGGTCAATTTTTTTACGAATTCGCTGGATACAAACATCTACGACATTAGTGTTGGGGTTAAAGTCATAGCCCCAAACATGCTCTAGAATTTGGGTGCGAGTGAAAACCCTTCCAGGGGAGCGCATGAGATACTCTAGAAGATTAAACTCGCGGCTGGTGAGTTCTATCGCTTGGCGATCGCAAGTGACTTCTCTGGTGATGCGATCGAGTTTGATGGGCCCAACACTAAGGAGATTTTGGCGTTCGCTCACACTCCGGCGAACAACAGCATGAATTCGAGCCGCTAACTCTTCCACAAAAAACGGTTTAGCGATGTAATCATCTGCTCCTAAATTTAGCCCTGCCAAGCGATCGTCTAGTTCATTCCGAGCCGTCAACAATATTACTGGTGCATTCCGACCTTGCCGCCGCAATAGTTTCAGAATCGATAATCCATCCTTCCCCGGCATCATAATGTCAAGTACAAGAACATCATATTCATTTTCTAATGCCCGCAGATATCCTTCATCACCGTTATCGCAGTAGTCTACAACAAATCCCTGCTCCTTCAGTCCAGCCCGGACAAAGTTAGCAATTTTCGCTTCATCTTCGACAAATAGAACGTTCACAAGTATTTATTTAGTTCATATATTATTGTTCCATTCTAGATTCATTACTTTTCTAGTTAAATTACAAAACTGTAATTTAGAAAGCAGGTGGACTGTAATTTTAAGATGGCTTAATCATAAATATGAACACCTTAGCAGCACCCTTTCTTCCTCAAAATTACAAAACTGTAATTTACAAGCAGAGCAAGCTGTAATTTTGATTCAGTTAAATCAGAAATGTAAACAATCTATCTTTTGGAAAACGATAATGAATATTCGTAGAATACTAGTTGTAACAGCGCTTCCCGTTCTTGTTGGCACATTTGGTTTTATTTCACTAAATCAAGCAAATGCCGCTAATCAATTCCCTCAGCTTGCACAGGCGCAACAACCACCTAACCAACCACCAGACGGAGAACGGCGACCTCCCCGGCCTGATTTTGCGGCGGCGGCGGCGAAACTGGGAGTTAGCGAGCAAAAGTTAAAGGATGCGTTGGGTGTCCCTGCTAATCCTCCAAGTGGCGAGCGCAATCAGCGCCCACCTCGTCCTGATTTTAAGGCAGCTGCGACAAAGTTGGGTGTAACAGAACAACAGTTAAAAGATGCGTTGGGTGTCCCTGCTAATCCTCCAAGTGGCGATCACAATCAGCGCCCACCTCGTCCTAATTTTGCGGCTGCTGCAACCAAGTTAGGAGTTAGCGAACAACAGTTAAAGGATGCGTTGGGTGTTCCGCCTCATCCTCCTGGTGGCGATCGCAGCAATCAGCGCCCATCTCGACCTGATTTTGCAGCAGCTGCGGCGAAATTGGGAGTTAGCGAACAACAGTTAAAAGATGCGTTGGGTGTTCCGCCTCATCCTCCTGGTGGCGATCGTCCCGATCCAGCACAATAGCTAAATATTCTACTATTTCTTGTGGGGTGCGTAAGTAGGTAGGCGTAATTAAAGGGACTTCCAACTAAAAAAATGTCCCATCGCTGTCTAGGCAGGGGGCAGGGCGAGAAAGAAAAATATTATCTTAGTAAATTGGATAATTTATTTTCTGGAAGTCCCAAATATAAGATCAAACCTCACCCTGCCTCCGGCTTCCCTCTCCGATACTTTGGAGAGAGATTGAGGGTGAGGTTTTATATTTAATTTGACCCACTTACTTATCTCAACCATCATATTGAATTGGGCAGGCTAGAGAACTTACTCCACAAGATTGGAAAATTTATTTGTTGGAGTTCCCTTATTTATCTAGATTAAGGAAAAAATGAAAAAAGATGATTATCAAATAAGTCGCATTCTGAGTCGAAGAAAGGCACTTGCTCTATTTAGAGCGATCGGAACTGCAATACTTGTAGTTGGATGCACGCCGAAAAATTCCAGATCCACACAGGTGCAATCGAGTGTAGCTGTCCTAGTATCATCTTTAGCCAATAGTACATCGTCTGCGTGTGTCGTAACTCCAGAGCAAACCGAAGGGCCTTACTTCGTAGACGAAAAGCTCAACCGCTCTGATATCCGCTCCGATCCGGCAGATGGTTCAGTGAAAGACGGTGTACCATTTAAACTGACGCTGCGGGTTTCGCAGATTGACAAGACTGGTTGTGCGCCACTTGCAGGTGCGATCGTGGATATTTGGCACTGTGATGCATTAGGCGTTTATTCGGATGTGACAGACTCAGGTTTTAATACCGTCGGCAAAAAGTTCCTACGCGGTTATCAAGTCACGGATGCGAATGGAAGCGTCGAGTTCACAACTATTTATCCTGGTTGGTATCAAGGTAGGACAGTCCATATCCACTTTAAGGTTCGCACAGATGGGTCATCAGCCCAAAGTTATGAGTTTACGTCACAGCTATATTTTGATGACTCGATTACAGATCGAGTACACACCCAAAAACTATACGCCAGCAAAGGACAACGCAACTTAAAGAATGCTGGAGATATAATTTTTCAGGATGGTGGCGAACAAATGTTGCTCAAGCTGACTAAAACAAGCCTTGGCTACGCAGCAACCTTTGATATTGGGCTTCAAATGGTTTAACCTAGCTTACAAGATTAGCGATCGCACCAGGGCAAACGCATCTAAATATTGCCGAGCCTAAATCAGGGTGAAATACACCAATACTAAAACCAAATAAAGCTTTCAGGAAATTAAATCCTCATTATAAATGAAAATTATAATCATTATGAAAAAAAGATTTAAACGTAAGCTTCATACCGTCATTGCTGGAGTCTAAACTAGAGGAGAAAAGGGAAACTACAGTACGCAACGTGCAAGGTTTAACCTCATTCTTCTGCTTAACTGTTTGTTACAGACCTATAAATTTTTCCACCAAATTACTTAATAAAAACTAGTATTTTTACAGACAAAATAATATACGTATATTTAGCTATAAAAGTATTGATTTGGGTAAGTGGAAAAGTGGGAAAAGTGGGAAAAGTAGGACGTTTTATAGAAACTCTTGATAATGCTGTTGATAAGCTGTAACTTAATGCTTGGTACATATTTGGCAAGAGTAACTTGTAATTTTTTCGATTACTAGAAATAATTTCACTTACTCAAGATTAACAGCGAATGTCAAATTATAGCGGTTTCCACTCAGGGACGGCACAACATTGATATCGCTAGGTGTAGGGGCACGGCAGGAGCCATTGGAGTCAACTTAACGTGAAAGCCTTATCAAGACGTGATTTTGAATTCTCTAATTCACCATCCCAATACCGCGTCACCCCACCCCGGCTTTGCTGAGGCAAAACCTCCTTGCAGGCGGGGAGGAGATTGAGGGGTGGGCTAAAATTCCTGTGGAATAAGCGTTTTGGCTTAAGTTGGGCGGTGCCTTACCCCTACAGGTATAACTTACGTAAACTAGAACCACTATAACGCGACTTTAATCAAGACACTGAGCTTAAACTAATAGGTTTAAATGGACAATGACTTCAAGCAAGCAACCTTTTGAGTTGCCGAGTTTTTATGTACCTTGGCCGGCACGGCTAAACCCAAACCTGGAAGCGGCACGGGTACATTCTAAAGCCTGGGCTTATGAAATGGGGATTTTGGGTGGGGTAGAGGGATCAGAAGATTATGGGATTTGGGATGAGCGCAAGTTTGATGCCCATGACTATGCATTATTGTGTTCCTATACCCATCCAGATGCCGATGAACCCATGCTCAATCTGGTTACTGACTGGTATGTTTGGGTTTTTTTCTTCGACGATCACTTCCTTGAGCTTTACAAGCGTAGCCAAGATATGGCTGGGGCTAAGAAGTACCTTAATAGACTGCCAGCGTTTATGCCTGTGCAGCCCCAAAAAACGCCACCAGAACCCACCAATGCCGTAGAACGGGGTTTAGTAGACCTCTGGGATCGCACCATCCCCAATGCCTCCCAAGACTGGGTAATCCGATTCTCTGAGAGTACCATCAATCTTCTCAAAGAATCTCTCTGGGAACTCGCCAATATCACCCAAAATCGAGTCGCTAACCCCATTGAGTACATTGAGATGCGCCGTAAGGTGGGGGGAGCGCCCTGGTCGGCTAACCTAGTGGAACACGCGGTTGGGGCAGAAATTCCCGGTGCGATCGCGCCCACTCGACCCCTGCGTGTCCTCAAAGACACCTTTTCTGACGGGGTACATCTACGAAATGACATCTTCTCTTACCAAAGAGAAGTGGAAGAAGAAGGGGAAAATGCTAACTGTATCCTGGTTTTAGAACAATTCCTCGATGTGAGTACCCAAGAGGCGGCTAATCAAACTAACGACTTACTAACATCTAGGGTGCAACAGTTCGAGAACACCTTTGTCACTGAGCTTCCTTCTTTGTTCGAGGAATATAGTTTGAGTCCCGATGAGCGTCTGAAAGTCGTCCTATATGCCAAAGGACTTCAGGACTGGCAATCGGGGGGTCATGAGTGGCACATGAGATCGAGCCGCTACATGAACCAGACATCAGACAAATCTTCAACAGCAAGCTGGTTTTTAGGCGGCCCCACTGGACTAGGCACATCAGCAGCCCGTCTAGGAGCCTTATACGATAGTTTGGGACTAAAACGGTTCAAAAGCTTTACCCATGTTCCCTATCAGCCTGTAGGGCCAGTAACCCTGCCGCAGTTTTATATGCCCTTCTCCACCAGTTTGAATCCCCATCTAGACGAGGCTCGGCGGCATTCTAAAGAATGGGCGCGTCAAATGGGGATGCTAGACGTATTACCAGGGATACCCAGCATTTACATCTGGGACGACCATAAATTCGATGTGGCCGACGTAGCTTTATGCGGTGCCTATATTCATCCCAATGGGTCTAGTCCTGAGTTGAATATCACAGCCTGCTGGCTCGTTTGGGGAACATACGCTGATGACTACTTCCCTGCACTGTTTGGTTATAGCCGCAACATGGCAGGGGCAAAAGTTTTCAACGCTCGGCTATCAGCGTTTATGCCCCTTGATGGAGATCCCATTCCCGAAGCAACGAACCCAGTTGAACGAGGTTTAGCTGATATTTGGGCACGGACGGCTGGCCCCATGACCGCTAATGCTCGTCGCCAGTTTCGTCAGGCGATCGAGGATATGACGGAAAGTTGGTTATGGGAACTGGCTAACCAGATCCAGAATCGCATTCCAGACCCGATAGACTATGTGGAAATGCGTCGTAAGACCTTTGGCTCCGATCTAACCATGAGCCTGTCTCGACTTTCCCAAGGGGATGAGATTCCACCAGAGATATTCCGCACCCGAACTATGCAGAATATCGATAATTCAGCCGCCGACTTCGCCTGTTTGACAAACGATATTTTCTCTTACCAGAAAGAAATCGAATTTGAGGGCGAGATTAATAACGGTGTGCTAGCGATTCAGAATTTCCTAAACTGCAATATCCCCCAGGCCGTCGCCATTGTTAACGACCTGATGACCTCTCGTGCCCTTCAGTTTGAACATATCGTTGCGACTGAACTCCCTATCTTGTGTGACGATTTCAAGCTGGATACCAGTGCGCGTAAGAAACTGTACGGATACGTCAAGAAACTGGAACAGTGGATGTGCGGCGTACTCAAGTGGCATAGGGCAGTAGACCGCTATAAGGAATTTGAGTTGCGGAATAACTCGACCCAAAAGCGGTTACTCCAAGGCCCTACAGGCTTAGGCACTGCTGCGACTCAAATTAGACCAAGTGTTGGTCAGAAAACAACTCAAACCAATGTTCAGCCAATAGTGCAGAACGTACTGAGTAGTCCGACAGGGTTAGGGACTTCAGCGATCAAAATCGGAACGCTGTTAGGAAGGAAAGGTTAGCTCAATCTGAGTTCTTATTCCGGTCAATCAAATAAATTGTCAACAAATATTACCAATGGAGATTCATCATGACTAATACAGCAAACACTCCCCTAGAAAATCAAATTGAGCAACTGCCAATGGCTTTGCAGACCGAAGCGGCGCGGAAATTGGCAGGCACCACCAAAACCCAACCCCAGATGCAGGGAATTACCTCACGGTGGCTTTTAAAACTACTGCCTTGGGTAGAAACCGTGGGGGGTAGCTATCAGGTCAACCGCCGCTTAACCTATGAAGTTGGGGATGGACGAGTCAGCTTTTCTAATACAGGGGCCCTGATACAGGTCATTCCGCAAGAACTAACTGAGTTACCTTTATTTCGGGAATTTGAAGATTTTGAGGTGTTAAACGCCTTAGCTAGTCAATTTGTACAACAAGAATTTGCTGCGGGTGATGTGATCATCCAGGAAGGTCAACCAGCCGATAGAGTATTGCTGATTGCTCATGGTAAAGTCAACAAAATTGGCGCAGGCAAGTATGACGATCGCGTTGTTTTGAGTGTATTAGCCGATGGCGATCATTTTGGCGACTACGCTTTAGTCCAATCCCAGGATACTTGGGATGTGACTCTCACAGCCATTACCCGTTGCACTATCTTGTCTCTGCCTCAAGCAGCTTTTCAAAACCTGGTTAACCAGTCTGAAGCTTTACAAACGCAAGTGGATCAATTCAGGGAAAAATTGCGCCAACCCCAAAACCAATACGGGGAAGCCTCGATTGATATTACCTCCGGGCACCTCGCAGAGGCAGCATTACCTGGGACTTTTGCAGATTATGAACTCAATCCACGAGAATATGAGTTAAGTGTTGCTCAAACCGTTTTGCAAATCAATACACGGGTTGCTGACCTCTACAACGAACCCATGAATCAGACTGAGGAACAATTGCGCCTCACCATTGAAGCATTACGGGAACGCCAAGAACACGAAATGGTTAACAATCGTGACTTCGGACTGTTACACAATGCCGATCTCAAACAACGCATCTTTACCCGCAGCGGCCCTCCAACTCCTGACGATCTCGATGAATTGATCTCCATTGTTTGGAAAGAACCGAGCTTTTTCTTAGCTCATCCCCGCACCATTGCCGCGTTTGGTCGGCAATGCAACGCCCTTGGACTTTATCCCAACCCTATCCCTACGGGTAACAGTGCAATTCCGTCTTGGCGTGGTATTCCCATCTATCCTTGCAATAAGATTCCCGTTACGAAAGAGCGTACTAGCTCGATTATGTTAATGCGTGTGGGAGCAAACAACCAGGGTGTCGTTGGTCTGCATAAAACTGGCATTCCTGATGAATATCAACCTAGTTTGTCTGTCCGCTTCATGGGTATTAACGAAAAGGCCGTTATTTCTTACCTAGTTAGTGCTTACTACTCTACAGCCGTTCTTGTTCCTGATGCACTAGGCATCCTTGAAGATGTAGAAATTGGTCTCTAAGTAGTTGGATATCTTCTCCAAAGTAGGGGCGAACGGTCGTTCGCTCTTACTCTTTGATGCTCTCTCTTAGGAATGTAAATTTAGTTGCATGAAACGTTAACTTTATGACAGATGCTTTGATTAGGCCTGATTTAGACCAAGAAAACGGGCAACTCCAGATGAGCTTAAGCACAAAAGGAGCGCGGAATTTAGCCAAAACCACGAAAACTCCGCCCCAGATGCAAGGCATTACCCCCAGGTGGTTGTTACAGATGTTGCCTTGGGTACAAGTTAAGGGTGGAGCCTATCGGGTTAACCGTCGCTTGACTTATGATGTCGGTAGTGGAAGGGTCAGCTTTACCAATACAGGGGCCCAGGTACGGGTCATTCCCCAAGCCCTTTGTGAACTATCTTTACTGCGTGGTTTTGAGGATATTGAGGTACTCAACGCTTTAGCAGACCGCTTTGTACAACAGGAATTTGCCCCTGGTGAGGTAATTGTACAGGAAGGTCAACCAGCTAACCAGGTGTTATTAATTGCTCATGGTAAAGTTAATAAGCTGAAGGCAGGCAAATATGAGACGGAAGCTTTACGCGATATCTTAGCTGATGGCGATTGTTTTGGTGGCGAAGCTATAATTCTATCTCAGGAAACTTGGGAGGTTAGCCTGAAAGCTGTTACGCGCTGCATAGTTTTGTCTTTGCCGGTACAGGCGTTTCGGGAGTTGATGAACCAGTCTGCAACGCTTCAGGCTCAGGTCGATCGCTTTAGAGCTATCTTGAGCAAACCCCAGGATAGGCATAATCAAGCGGCGATCGCCATGGCCGCAGGTCATAGTCAGGAAACTGAGTTACCCAGGACATTTGTTGATTACGACTTGAGTCCACGGGAATATGAGTTAAGCGCCGCTCAAACCATTTTACGGGTAAATACGCGAGTTGCCGACCTCTACAACGAACCGATGAACCAGACGGAGCAACAATTACGGTTGACTATCGAAGCGTTGCGGGAACGGCAAGAATACGAAATGCTGAATAATCCTGATTTCGGGTTGTTGCACAATGCCGATCTCAAGCAACGCATCTTTACGCGCACCGGGCCACCGACTCCAGATGATTTTGATGAATTGCTCTCTCGGCGGCGCAAATCTCGTTTTTTCCTAGCTCACCCTCGCGCGATCGCTGCTTTTAGCCGGGAGTGTAACCGTCGTGGCATCTACTCCCCAAGCACGGAGGTCAATGGAAAGATTGTACCTGCATGGCGCAACTATCCGATTTTTCCTTGTAACAAAATTCCAATCACCAAGGAGGGTACTAGCTCTATTTTAATACTCCGTGTCGGAGAAGAAAACCAAGGGGTGATAGGTTTACACAAAACGGGTATCCCTGATGAATACGAACCCAGCTTGTCTGTACGGTTTTCGGGTATCAGCGACAAAGCGATCATTTCTTATCTTGTCACCGCCTACTACTCCACAGCCATTCTCATCCCCGATGCACTTGGCATCCTGGAAGATGTCGAAATTGGGCGCTGAGGGAAGGGTAAACCTGACTTTTTTTACAGTGACTAAATTAAAGAACAATCTGTTTTTGTTTACCAGCCAGATCAAAGCGCCGCTTTTTATGATGAACCAGGAACACGTTTGGCAGTACCAGAATTTGCCAAAGATTTCAATCTTACTGTAGCAGGTCTGTTTGGCTGGTTAAGTGATTAAAAATCGAAAGTTGTACGAAGCACGCCTACATACTGCGTATCATTTCTACTATCGTTTTCCGGGTTGAGAATTACCCAAAAACCAGGAGTTACTGAGATATTATCGTTCAGGCGGTAGCGATAGAATGCTTCAATATGGTAAGCTGTGTCTCGATCTTGACGGACATCACTGTTAGAGACACGCGGCGGTATACCAAAAAGAATTCCCGGTAAGTTGCCCTTACCACCCACATCAGGAAACGACATCCCAATCGCCCCAAACCAAGCATTGGCACTATCACCGTTGTTCACGAAGAGAGAATCTGTTCCACCCCTACCATTAGAAATATCACTGAAACCAGAGTTCTTCGCATTTGCCCAGACATATCCACCCCAAGAGTGAACCTGGAAATTTGGGGAAAAGCGATAGTATCCCTGTACACCGACAATACTATTGGAAGTAGCAATGTTGTTTCCAAAGGGAGCATTTGACAGGGCGCTGCCTCTCCCAGCGTTGACATCTACAGTCCCAGCAGGGTTATAACCATGAGAGTAAGCGACACCAATAGCTCCTTGTTCGCCGTAATATGCTAGGTGCGCCAGAGCATTGTAACCGCCATCAAATAACCCATTTTGCGCTGATGGAACATTCGGACTATTAGCTAAATAACCCAAGGTGAGAATCAAGTTTTTACTGATACTCAAGTTAGCGGCTGCACCACCACCACCCCGCTCAAAGAGAGGGCTGTTTTTACCAAATAGTGAAGGAATCCCGTTACCATCATCGCCGATAGTCGCAGGAGTGATGTTGTTTGTGATGTCGTTGTAACCAATACCTGTTGGGCCAACAACGAAGGAAAGGGAATCACCAACGGGGAAATAGTAACGGATGTGGGGAATTATCAGTGTATTGTTGCTGTCATTGTCAAAATTTAGGCGTGTCATTCCCGTGCCTGTGGCTGCGGCAATTTGGCTTGTACCATTGGAAGTTGCAAAGTTACCAAATTCTAGCCGGACTCGCAATAAATCCTTACCAGTAAAGCTACTCTCTAAGTTGAGACGACCCCGATTTGCAAAAAAGAGACGGGAGTCATCGCTTTCTCCACCCACTCTATTGCCAAAGGTATCACTAATGGCGGTAATAATTTGAGCATTCAATTTGGTGGTGGTGGAAAATTGCTGCTCCTCTAGCGTTGCTGTATGTGCCTCTATAGTATCTACTCGTCCGCGCAGAGTAGTCAGTTCTGCGGCAAAGTCTGTCTGCAACTTTTGCAGCACTGCCAAATCTTGCTTATTAACTAAATCGCTAGTAGCTGTGGCAATTAACTCATTAATCCGATCCAAACAAGCATTTAAACCTGCGGCAAACTCATAACGGCTTAAGGCGCGGTTCCCGCGATAGGTGGAATTGGGATAACCTGCAATACAGCCGTAGCGTTCGACCAACGATTGCAATGCACCAAACGCCCAATCGGTTGGTTGTACATCAGAAAACTGGGAAACAGAATTTACTTGTCCCTGCAAATTCCTATTAGCATCTGCTGCATTAGAATTATCTTCTGGAGGTGTTGCCCAAACTGCTGGAACTGCCAAAAATAGGATAAAAAAGCTATGAAAACAAATTTTTAGCATTGACTTATTTACTTGAAAGTGGTTGAGTTCTGACTTTGTAACTCAAGAGATTACACTCAAACCAAAGCTTGCAGGTTGTGAGTTAATCAGCATTAAAGTTACATATTTTGAGTTTTAGTTTTTGGTTACTTAAAGCAACCCTATGACTCTTTGCTCATTGCTGCTTTTAATAGCTGCTTCTATAATCTGCATGACATTAATTCCGTCTTCGGCAGTAACAGCAATTGGCTGATTATCAACAATAGATTTATATACCGCGTCGTAATAGCCTAAATAACTGCCTTGTGAGCTTTTTACTTTTTCCCGAATTATTTTTGTGTCTTTTTCTGTATGCAGCAAGCCATATTCGCTTTCTGGCTCTGTATACCAATCAAGTGTATTAGGCTTGATACCTGCTACTAAATACTCTTCTTGGGCATCGGCTCCGCTTTTGAGAAAAGAACCCTTAGTGCCATGTATGATGTAGGCAGGTGTAGGCTCACGCACTAGGAAACCTGCTTTTAATTTGACGCGGAGTTTGTCGTAGTAGAGTATCAACTCGAAATAATCATCTACCTGCGATCGCACTCTTGTAATTCGGATGTCTGCAAAAATAGCATTAGGCATCCCAAATAAATGCAAAGCTTGGTCTATTAAATGCGGCCCTAAATTGTTTAATATTCCTGCCCCTGGACTTGGAACTTCTACGTGTTGTTTGTGGCTAAGTGCTGGTTTATATTTTTGAAATTGAAATTCTGCTTCAATAATATCACCCAGCAAGCCTTCTTGGATCACTTTTTTTACTGTTTTAAAATCACTATCCCACCTGCGGTTTTGATATACAGATAATTTCTTTCCCTGTTTTAATGCCAATTCATTCAGTTCTTCTGCTTCTTTCACTGTAGTAGTAAATGCTTTTTCTACGACTACATGTTTGTCTGCTAACAAAGCCTGTTTAGTATAATCGTAATGTGTATAAGTTGGTGTATTTACCACCACCAACATTACTCGATCGTCGGCTAGTAATGCTTCCAAAGAAGGATAGCTTTTTGCTCCCGGATAATCTTCCTGTATCAGCTTTTTACTTCTTTCCCAGGAGCCTGCTAATTGAAAACCGGGATGCAAATCAATGAACGGCGCATGAAATACCCTACCGGACAAACCATAAGAACAAAGAGCCGTATTGAGAGTTTCCATCTTTTTACTGATTGACTGAAGCGAAAGCTTGTATTTAGTTGTTGTCAGATATTTTTGTTGAAGAATTCAGAATTCAGAATTCAGAATTCAGAATTCAGAAGCCAGAATTCAGAAGTTCTCTATAATATGTATGCGGTGCTGTCCGCTTTTTTGGTCAGAATTTATTCTGTTAGCGGATAGCTAAGGTTTAGCCTATTCTGGCTCCTGACTCCTGAATTTTGTTTCGATGTAGATACAAATTACATATCTTCCAATTCAATTCCTTTGGTTTCTTTAATAAAAAAGAGAATGAAAAAGAATGAGGTAGCTGCCGCAATTGTATAAAGTCCATAGGCAGAACCTAGACCGAAATATTGCAGTATGGGAGGGAATGTTGTGGAAATAAGGAAATTTGCAATCCATTGCATGGCAGCAGCAACTGAAAGTGCAGCGGCTCGAATCTTGTTATTAAACATTTCTCCCAGCAACACCCAAACCACTGGCCCCCAAGAGAAACCGAAGCAAAATACATAAAGATTGGCTGCAATTAGAGCCACAGTCCCAGCGCTTCCGGTGAGGGCGGGGTTTCCAGCAGAATCTAGGGGAGCGTTGCCAAAAACATAAGCCATCGTCCCCAAGGTCAAGGTCATACCAATTGACCCTACTATCAGCAAAGGCTTACGACCAAATTTATCCACGAAGGCGATCGCAATTAATGTTGTAATAATATTGACTGCTCCTGTAATCACCGTGATGCTTAGGGAGTCTTTTTCGGAAAACCCGACTGCCCGCCACAAAACGCTGCTGTAGTAGAAGATTACATTAATCCCAACAAATTGCTGTAATACAGATAAGCCTATTCCTACCCAAACAATGGGCAGGAGTCCGCCACTTCTACTCAACAGGTCAGAAAACTTAGGCTGGCGTTCACGAAGTACTGTCTGCCGAATTTCTTCAATTTTTGGCAGCACATCACCCCCCAAAATCTTGGTCAGAACGTTAGCGGCTTCTGGCTCTCGTCCTTTGGCAACTAAATAACGGGGAGATTCAGGAATTGTTAAAGCCACCATCCCATAGAATACAGCAGGCGGAACCGCTGTCCAAAACATCCAGCGCCAGGCTGCAACCCCAAACAAAAACGGTGAGTCTGCTGAACCTGCTGATACAGCGATAAAGTAGTCACTCAATAAGGCAATGAAAATTCCCACTACGATCGCTAATTGTTGCAGAGATCCTAATCTTCCTCGCAAATTGGTGGGAGAACATTCCGCAATGTAAGCTGGTGCGATAACACTAGCAACACCGATTCCAATGCCACCCAATACTCGCCAAAAGATAAAATCCCAAATAGTAAAGGCAAGCCCAGAGCCAATGGCACTGATAGTAAATAACGCTGAAGCAACTACCATTGCCTTGACTCGACCATAACGGTCTGCAATCTGTCCGGCAAAGAAGGCTCCTACGGCAGATCCCAGTAATGCTAGGGACACTGCCAGCCCTGTCACCCAACTACTGGTGTTAAAAGCTTTTGATAGAGATAAAACTGCACCGTTGATTACTGCGGTGTCAAAACCGAACAGAAAGCCGCCGAGGGCAGCAGCACCAGCAATCAAAATGACATAAAATGTGTTGGATTTACGACGAGTAGTAGTAGTCATAATATATTGGGTATTGGGAATTGGGTATTGGGAATTGGGAATTGGGCATTGGGCATTGGGCATTAATTTAGTTATTCTTTCTCCCCAATCCCCAGTCCCCTTTACCTTCTTGAACGTCTGCGGAGTCGGTCAATCATGACTGCCAAAATAATTACTAGACCTTTGACGACTAGTTGCCAGAAGTAAGATAGGTTCAACAGAGTTAAACCGTTGTTGAGAATAGCGATGATTAATGCACCGAGAAGAGTGCCGCCAATGGTGCCAATACCACCTGTAAAGCTGGTTCCACCAAGAATAACAGCTGCGATCGCATCTAATTCATAACCTTGACCTAATAAGCCACTGGCACTATATAGACGGCTGGCGCTCATGATTCCTGCTAAACCCGCCAGTAATCCGCTAATACCATAAACAAATAGCAATACCCGATTAACTTTAATCCCTGTTAATCTGGCTGCCCGTTCGTTACCACCTACGGCATATATCTGCACTCCTAAAACAGTTTGCCGCAATACAAACCAGCTTGCAATTACAGTCAATAGTGCAATGATTACTAGCCACGGCAGAGGCCCGACATAACTATTACCCACCCAAGCAAAGTTGATGTCTCGGTTAATCAGTGTTGTACCCTTAGCAATTAAATAGGCTACACCCCGTAAGGCTGTAAGTGAACCTAACGTCACAATAAAAGGTGGCACATCCAAGAAGGTGATGAGAGCGCCGTTGACTAAGCCTAAAAGCAATCCTGCTAGCAATGCAGCAGGTACAGCCGCCCAACTTAAAGCCGGCAGTAGCGATACCAGCAGTCCGACTACGGCAGAAACAGCCAATATTGACCCAACTGATAGGTCAATACCGCCGGTGAGAATTACAAAGGTCATTCCTGTCGCCAGCACAATATTGATTGATGCTTGGCGCAAGATATTAACGATGTTACCGCCGGTGAGGAAGTTGGGAGAAAGGAATGCAAATAAGATGCAGATAATTACTAAAATCGGCAAAATACCAGCAACCTCTAGCAGAGTGCTGATTGATTTTTGCTTGCGGGATGCGGGATTGTTGCCTAATTTATTGGCCGGCGGTCTGACTGTCTGACTCATAATGCTGATACCTCCGATGCTCCAGTTGCATAATGCATAATCTTTTCTTGGGTGATTTCTTTGCCAAGACTGCCGTCCAGTTCGCCTACTAGTTGTCCCTCTCGCATCACTAAAACGCGATCGCTCATGCCGACAATCTCCGATAGTTCGCTGGAAACCATTAAAATAGCAACACCTTGTGCTGCCAATTCGCTCATAATTCGGTAAATTTCGCTTTTAGCACCGATATCTACGCCGCGTGTCGGCTCGTCTAACATCAGGACTCTTGGTTTAATGGCTAACCAACGTGCTAGCAGTAGTTTCTGTTGATTTCCACCAGAAAGATCCAACGCTCTAATTTCCAAATTAGCTAGACGAATATTAAAGTTTTCCACCGCATCTGTTGACAGGCGATTCACCGAAGGCCAGTTAACAATTCCAGCTTTGGCATCCTGCTTAAGTGTATTGATGGCAATATTCTTGCGGGCGCTCATCTCCAGAAATAAACCTTGGTCTTTGCGATCTTCTGGGACGTAACCAATTCCCGCAGCAATGGCATCACTGGGCGAATTAATTTCCAGTTTCATCCCATTCAGGAATACTTCACCACTGGCTTTGCGGTCAGCACCAAAAATCAGTCGGGATAGTTCTGTGCGTCCTGCACCAACTAGCCCCGCTAAACCGAGAATTTCCCCCGCATGAAGTTCAAAACTAGCCGGCTCAATCTTCTGACGAGCATCGCTCATATTTCTGACTGACAGCACTACGGGGCCAGGATTCATTTGGCGTTGATGTTCGTAAAAGTCTTGCATGGAGCGACCGACCATCATCTGCACCAATCGCTGTGGAGAAATTTCACTGCGTGTCAGACTGCCAATATATTGACCATCGCGCAGTACGCTAATCCTCTCAGCTAAAGCATAGATTTCTTCCATCCGATGGCTGATGTAAATAATCGCAATGCCATCATTCCGTAGTTTGCGAATTACCTCAAATAAATGGTCGCTCTCGCGGTCAGATAATGCTGCTGTTGGCTCATCCATCACCAAAACGCGGCTTTTGTCTTTCAGCGCCCTGGCAATTTCAACTTGTTGCTGTTCTGCGATGGATAAAGTACCAACTATAGTCTGGGCTGTAAAATTGGCTCCAAGACTTTCTAGTACTTGCTCTGCTTCCAGTTGCATAGCGTTGCGGTCTAAAAACTGACCTCGCCGCAACTCGCTACCCATAAACATATTTTCGGTAACGGTTAAATTAGGTGCAACATTCAGTTCTTGATAAATAAGATTAATACCCGCCTTACGTGCTGTCGCCGGATCGGTAATTTTCAAGGGTTGACCATTGATGCGAATTTCTCCTTCATCGGCAATGTAAGCCCCAGCCAGGATTTTCATCAATGTACTTTTACCTGCTCCGTTTTCACCCATCAGGGCGTGAACTTCTCCTGGATAAATTGTGAGATTAACATTTTGGAGCGCAGATACACCATGAAATCGTTTGGTAATCCCTTGCATTTCTAATACAGGGGTGGTGGTTGGTGCATCAGGAAATGAGGTTTCAATATTTGTTGTCATGAACATCTCCTGTAAAAAGGATTTAAAAGTCGCAATTGAAAGTTATAAATTCAAAGCTGATGTGAAATTCAAATCATCTTTTAAAAACCGATTGCTAAGTAAGTAGGTGAGAATAAATTAAACTAACTTAAGTAATGCAAAAAACCTTGAGATTATTTTGTAGTGATGGCTTCAGCCCTCATTTGAGGACTAAAGTCCTCACTACAAACCTTTAATTATTTACACTGCTTTACTTATCTTGGAAAGTTCTGAATATTGCCTCCCGATATTCAGAAATTTCTACAAATGCACATATATTAATCATGGGTATGTGCAAAAGCTATGTCAATGTATCAAAAGACTCAATTCACATTAGATACAACTCTTAATTGTGAATTTACAATTATTATTATTTCCAGCCTTTTTCTGTGCCTACATTATCTTTTGTAATCAGCTTAACTGGAATCAGAATTGTAGGATTGCTAGGTTTCTTACCATTTAAAATGTCGTTTCCAACCTGAACTGCTTTTTCCGCCATCCCTCGCGGATTTTGAGTGGCGGTTGCAGCATATATACTATCTTTAGCTGCGATCGCAGTGATTGCTTCTGGCGCACCATCAACTCCGACAATAAAGAAATCTTTACGTTGTGCTTGGTTTGCTGCTAGTTCTGCGCCAACTCCACTCGGATCGTTGATGGCAAAAACTGCATCAATTTTCGGGAAGGTTGTTAGCAAGTCAGTCATCACTCTCAGTCCTCCATCCCGGCTACCCTCTGCATTCTGGTTTTTGGAAAGGATTTTGATATCGGGATATTTGGACAAAACATTCTCGCAGCCACTAACTCGCTGAATTACTGAGTCCACTGGTGGGCCATTAACTATTACTACATTGCCTTTACCTTTGAGGCGATCGGCAATATATTTACAACTAACTTCTCCAGCTTGAACATTATTAGTAGTGATGGTGGCATCCACGCCTCCTTCTGCACCTGTATCTACAGCAATGACAACTCTACCTGCTTGTTTTGCTTTTTCAATTGCTGGTTTAATACCACTTTTATCAGCAGCATTGACGATAATAATGTCAGTATTGGAAGCAGTAAAATTTTCAATTTGATTCGATTGTTGATTTAGATCGTAAGCACTGGAAACTACAGTTACATTGACATCTTTACCGCCAATTTTCTTAGCTTCTGCTTCAGTTGCTTGTCCCATGAGGACAAAGAAAGGGTTACTTAAATCGCCAACTGTAAAGGCTACTGATCGCAATTTTGAATTCCCAGTGGCAGTTTTAGTCTCTGCACTAGTATTTGTAACGGGTTTTGTCTCAGTATTAGTAGCACTATTGCCATCGGGAGAAGCATTTGTACAGCCGACAAGACTACCACTGATGATACCTAGTATGCTAGCTGCGATCGCAATCCTTTTCATAGTTATCTATCTCCTAAATGTCTAAAAACAGAGTCAAGTATTGTAACCCTTGTCTCTCAAGCCTTTCTCCGTGTGTTGTAATTACGAATTACGTTAGCGTAGCGGGGCGAAGCCCATTACGAATTACGAATTATTCTTACCAGCCTTTGTAGCTGCTGAGGTTATCTCTAGTAACCAATTTGACTGGAATCAGAATGTCAGATGACTCAGGTTTTTTACCCTGGATGATGTCGTTACCAATCTGAACTGCTTTTTCGGCCATACCTGCGGGATTTTGCGCCGCAGTTGCAGCAAATACACCATCTTTGTCTTCCATTGCTTTGGTTGCATCTGGCGAACCGTCAACCCCAACAATAAAAAATTCTTTGCGTCTTGCTTGTCTAGCTGCTAAGTCTGCACCGACACCGCTTTGATCGTTCGTGGCAAAAACGGCATCTATTTTAGGAAAGGTTGTGAGTAAATCACTCATCACTCTCAATCCTCCATCCCTTGTCCCTTCGGCGTTTTGGTCTTTAGAGATGAGTTTGATATTAGGATATTTGGATAATGATTTCTCGCAGCCACTAACTCGCTGATTGATTGAATCCATCGGTGTACCGTTGAGAATGACTACACTACCTTGACCTTTGAGGCGATCGGCAATATATTGACAAGCAACTTCACCAGCTTGGATATTGTTAGAGCTAATCATTGCATCTACATCTGCATCAACGGCTGAATCTACGGCAATGACAACCTTACCTGCCAGTCTTGCTTGATCGATTACTGGTTTAACTCCTTTTTTATCAACAGCACTGAGGATAATTAAATCAGTATTGGCAGCAGTAAAATTTTCAATTTGGTTGCTTTGTTGGTTCAAGTCAAAGCCACTGGAAACTGCATTGACTCTAATATTACCGCTAATTCTCTTAGCTTCTGTCTCTGCACCCTTTTGCACTGCATTATAGAAAGGGTTTCCCAAGTCACCCAAGGCGACACCGATTGTTTGTAATTTTTTACTTGGACTATTAACTGTAGTTTCTAAACTAGTGTTTGTAGCAGTATTAGTAGTAGAGCTATTATTTTGAACGCTATTTGTACAACCAACAACAGCGAAACTTAATATGCCAGTTATGAGCAAAAGTGTCTTCATCTTTGTCTATTTTTAACAAGGAATTTAAATTTGATAAAGTTCAACAGAATATTAAATATGTCTAAAAAGCTCGGACACAATCTAATATTCCTACAGGCTTTGGCATTTTCAACTTTTATTTAACATCTTGTAACTGATGTTATTTGCTGCTATTAATTACCCTACACCAGATAGATGTTTTATTTTTACAGCAAAGCTATGACAGCTAGACTACGTCATAAAATTTGCTTGTTGATGAAAATGCTTTTTTATATGCCTGAAATAAAACTATCTTTTCAACAAAGTTTCTAGAAAAGAATATTATTTAACTTGATAACTTATGCTTGTCTTTGCCTTAGTTTATCCTTCCTTAGTACAAAAATGATTTTTCTTTATTGAATTTTACAGAACGAAGAAAGATTTTTTAATCTATCTTTAGTTAAAACTTGTGAGATTCTAGTATTTGGAAATATTAAGTTTTTTAAAGTTCAAATGTACTTAAAAAAACTTAATGTCATTAGATCCAAATATCATAATTTAGCTTGAAGATTACCAGCAAGAGTTAGTTAGCGAGTGTTAGCAGTTTAAAACTTTAACGTCGCGGGTAAATATTTAGCCACTAAATCTTCGTAGTATGGTTTTAACTTTTGCCAATCAGGAGGAGTAGGGTTTTTCGAATACAAATCGTAAGGATTAAATAATTTAACCCATTTAAACATTTCGCGATCGCTATTATCCATCAAATGGTTATATGCGTTTTCGCGGTGTTGAGGATAAAATGAGTGATAGCGAAGCATATACAATGCAGGTTCAGGTAAATAGTTTTTCATTATCTGATAGAAATACTCATCATGACCCCATGACATGTGTACATTAATCAATCCACAATTCGGCTCGTAAATCCCATATTTAGTGTTGTAATTGGGATTATTGTAATCAGGGTTTTCTTTAAAAAATTCTGAAAAAACAATTTTATCAGAGAATGCACAACCCACAGGATAAGTATCACCTACGGTAGCCCATTGAGGCTCACCAAATAGACAAAGTACCTTCCCCATATCGTGAAAGAAGCCGGTAAGTACCATCCAATCAGGATGACCATCAGCACGAATGGCTTCTGATGTTTGCAATAGATGCTGTAACTGATCCATATCTGTATCGGGATCTGAATCATCTACTAATTGATTCAAAAATTCGACTGCATCCCAAACAGACATTTCTTTTTTATCAAACTTGAGAAAATTCTTTTCTTTCTCAAGAACAAAATTATATGTTTGATTAATATGATTTAACCGATAAAATTCTTTTACCGTGTCTCTGGTAGGGGTTTCGTAATTCCTGTACTCTTCGGTGGTTTTACCTTCTTTAACTATGCTATCTGGATCGGGATAACGATTAAGTAAATCTTCTTCCCACTCTTCTAGCGAATGTAACGGATTGTATTGATCTTGTTCGATGGAATTCTTGAGAATTTGAGACATATTCTTGTTACTCGTCGATATTGATTTTTTAAATCGGGTTTTCGCAATATTATGCACAGGTGTGCAAAACCTGTTTTTGACTTATTCTTATTTTTGCACACGTGTGCAAAAACATGTGTTAAGTTTCTTTTCTATTTGTGCAGTTGTATACAAAACTCTTTGTAAAGTGTTTTTTACAATCTACTCGGAGCAGAATTAGTTAAAAGATTGATAAAGTACGCGAAATATAGAACGCAGATTTTAGGCTAAGTATTTATGCTTAAAGAATTTGCTTTAATTTTTGTTCGCACACCTTGGCGTAGCCATACTAATTTAGCTTCAAAGATAAGAAGCAAGGGGAAAGAAGGCTCTTTTTGTTGTATTGAGTTTTTTCAAAAATCAAATATGAGTGCTATAGACTAATCAATATAGTTCAGTTAAGGTTAAAACTTTTTGCCAAAGTCAATTTTTTTAACGAACCGCAAAGGACGCTAAGGACGCTAAGAGAAGAAAGAAATACTTGACTGAACTGTATTGTCCTGTAAACGATTCACCTGTTGGATAGATTTTTGAATAAATGACGTTATTCACATATTAGTAAAATATATGTTAATTTTTTTATCGGCTTTACTTTGAGAAATATTACGTTGTCAATTCTATGGTAGATGAATGCTTGACGATATTAGCTAACTCTTGAAGTTGTTTTACTGCTTCTGCACCCTCCAACTTCATTAATTCGCGATCCTCCCATAATTCCATCCAAGTAATTCCGTAATCAGACACTACAAAACGAATTAGATGCTTGTCTCGCAGGCTAACCATAAATGAAGCACTCTTCATTTGGTTGCCGCACGTGTAACATGAGGCAGAATAACCACGCCGCTCAAGTATAATTCTCAAGGCTTGCAGGTTTATCACCAAGTCTTGAATGAATTCTTGATGTTGTTGCGCTAATCTTAGAAACACTAATTTTCTCCTATTACTACAGTTATGTGGTTGTTTTTAAAGATTCTTGAGACTTACAGGTGACGTATTTAGTTGCCAAAAGTTGGGGTTTTAGTAAAAACGTAATTAATCTTAATCTTGCAGTTGCAACCAATAAGCTAAATCTTCAAAGCCGTTTTAATGTTCTGGACAATTATCTGGGGTGGTTGTGCAACCTCCATAGATATGGCATCTAATGGTTCTTCGAGAGTATCAAACTGGCTATTGAGGAGTTTTTCGCTCATGTAATGATTGCTACGCTCTTTCAACCGCGCTTGAATCAATTCATAAGGCCCTTTCAGGTACACTAGTTTAGTAAGCTCCCTATCCGATACCAAAAATTGCCGATAGCTGTCTTTTAAAGCCGAACACGCCAGCACGACATTTTTATTTTCTTGCAGCCAATGTTTTATAGCTGTTTGCAAATCTTGCAACCAAGGCATCCTGTCAGCTTCAGTCAACGGGATACCGCGTCGCATTTTTTCAACATTCTCTGGCGAGTGGAAACTATCAGCATCACTAAACTCCCAGTCTAATGAGTCTGCTAGCAGTTTTCCTATGGTCGTTTTGCCAGAACCGGATACACCCATGACGATGATAATCATATTAGTTATTGAGGTAAGGGTAAAGGGTAAAGGGTAAGGGGTAAAACTACTAAGTTTTTTGTATGCAAATGTAAGTTGTATTCAATTCTCTTGACAAATAACCATTATTTTCTATAATACATATAAATGCACACGTGTGCATTATTTTAAAATCTAAACTAAAAAATGAATAAACGAAGAATTTCAATTGAAGATATTGCTCGGAGAGCAGGTGTTTCTCATTCCACAGTTTCCCGTGCTTTGCGAGATAATGCTCTCATTAGCCCGAAAGTGCGAGAAGAAATTAAGCAACTGGCGCAGGAGATGAACTATGTGCCAAATGCTATTGCTCAAAGCTTGCAAAATAAACGTACTAATACCATTGGTGTAGTAGTCACTTCTATCGCAGATCCCTTTTTTGCTGAGGTAGTACACGGAATTGAACAGATAGCCAGACCAGCCGGCTTGAGTGTTTTGTTAAGTGCTTCACACCGAGATTTTGAGCAGGAAATGGCAGCTATTGATACCTTTCATCGCCGCAGAGTTGACGGAATATTAGTAGCCGACTCACGAATTAGTAAACAGCATACAAAGCAACTAACCCAAATTGCTATACCAACAGTTCTGATTAATAGCCAGACTGAAGATCAATCTGAAATATTTCACTCAGTAGCAATAGACGATCGCTTAGGTGCTAGGTTAGCCACAGAGCATTTAATAAGTTTGGGACACACCGCTATTGGATATTTGGGTGTAGGCGATCGCAGCAGGTCGAACCGCGATCGCCTAGAAGGATATAAAATGGCTCTTGCTGAAGCTGGTTTACCACAAAATCCTGATTGGGTTTCAATTAGTGACGAATATAATACCAGAATCAGCGATGTCGCCACCGGACAAAATATGCTATCTAAACTATTAGCTGCTGAAGTAACAGGCATCTTTTGTTACAACGATATGGTAGCGGTTGGCGCTCTGTTAGCTTGTCAAGAATTAGGTATTTTAGTACCACGAAATTTAAGCCTAGTTGGATTTGATGGTATTGCTTTAGGTAGTTACGTTACGCCAGCACTGACAACAGTCAGCCAGCCGATGTTAGAAATTGGTGGCTATGCCATGCAAATGTTACTCGACTTATTAGAAGAAAAAACTGTGGAAAACCGCGTTTTATCTCCTTTTCTAGTAGAGCGTGGTAGTAGTGCATTAATAATTCGTAATTCGTAATGGGCTTCGCCCCGCTACGCTAACGTAATTCGTAATTAAAGACTAATGACAACAAAGCAGGACTTACGCAAAAATTGCCAAAAAGCTTAAATTATCGTTCGCGTAGCGTGCCGGAGGCATACCGCCAAGTCGCCTTCTCTAACGAGACACTACGTGAACGCGCAGCGTCTCGTTAGAGAAGAATGCCGAGAATTCGTAGAGTATGCGTAAGTCCTAGAAAGGTTTCTGATTTTATTTCGTGATACTTATAAAAGAGCGTTAATATGTTAACTAAAAAACTGGCTTTATCTCCCGATCGCTGTTTTTCTCAAGAACCAGTTCAAAGACAACTAGCCCATCAATTTTTTGATAGCATATCTGCATTACCTTTGGTCTGCCCACACGGCCACGTAGATCCAGCCCTGTTAGCTAATCCAGCAGCCCGTTTTGGTTCCCCAACCGAATTATTTATTATTCCTGACCACTACATTTTGCGGATGCTTTATAGTCGGGGTGTGTCTTTGCAAGCTTTAGGGATAGCTACACGTGATGCACCAGCAGAAACTGACCACCGGAAAATCTGGCAATTGTTCGCCGAACATTTTTATCTATTCCAGGGTACTCCATCAGGATTGTGGCTAAAAGACGAATTAACTAATGTCTTTGGGGTAGATGAACCTTTAAATTCTGGTAATGCTGGACGTATCTATGATTATCTAGAAGGTTTATTAGCCTTACCTGAGTTTTCCCCTCGTGCTTTATTCAAACGCTTTAATATCGAAGTGCTTTGTACTACAGATGCAGCCAGTGATAACCTAGAGAATCAGCGATCGCTCCACCAAGAAGGTTTTACTCAAATTAGACCGACTTTTCGACCAGATGCAGTGGTTAATTTAGATGCTCCTGGTTGGCGAGAAAATCTGACCAAACTGGAAAGCAGTGTGGGTAGAGAAATTAGCACTTACGCTACTTTTATCCAAGCTTTAGAAGAACGTCGGGCAATATTTAAAAAAATGGGTGCAACAGCTACCGATCAAGGTGCAGCTACGCCTTATACCACACGCCTTTCCGAGCAGGAAGCAGAAGCTATCTTTGCAAGAGCATTAAACGGCAAACTGAATCCAGGAGATGTGGAGCAGTTTACCGGTCATATATTCATGGAAATGGCTCGGATGAGTGTAGAAGATGGCTTGGTAATGCAAATGCATTGTGGCGTTATGCGAAACCATAACCCAGTTCTGTTTGAAAGATTTGGATCTGATAAAGGTGGTGATATTCCGCTCAAAATAGAATGGACTCAAAATCTGCACCCATTGTTGTCAGCATACGGGAACGACGGGCGCTTCCGGTTAATTCTTTTTGGCATGGATGAAAGCACTTATAGTCGAGAACTCGCTCCCTTAGCTGGTCATTATCCTACTGTCTTGCTCGGCCCGCCTTGGTGGTTTCACGACAGCGTAAATGGCATGGAACGCTACTTCAATCAGGTAATGGAAACTGCCGGAATTTACAATACTGCTGGGTTTAATGATGATACCCGCGCTTTCGTTTCTATTCCGGCTCGTCATAATGTTTGGCGACGGGTAGCTTGTAACTGGTTAGCCGGATTGGTAACACGGGGATTAGTTGATGAAGAGGAAGGGTATGATATTGCCCGCGCTTTAGCTTACGACCTCGCTAAGCGTGCTTACAAATTGGACTAACACCAATTCTCTAAAATCAAGCTATTAAGATTGTTTTTCTCAGCGCTCTCTGTGTCTCTGCGGTTTAAAAGAAATTTATTTAACCACAGAGGCGCTGAGAACACAGAGTAAAGAGCTTAACCAAAATTTTACCGACCTTGAAAGGGCTAGTCCTAATATTGATTCTTTAATTACGAATTGAAACAAGATGTCAGATTTTATTTTGAATAAACTTTTTAGCCTAAAAGAGCAAGTAGCAGTAGTTACAGGCGGTTCAGGCGTACTTGGTGGAGCTATGGCGCGAGGTTTAGCCCTTGCTGGAGGGCGAGTAGTAGTTCTAGGTCGCAATGAAGCACGGGCACAAGCAGTAGTAGCAGAGATTACCGCCAACGGTGGAGAAAGTATGGCTGTACTGGCAGATGTTAGCGATCGCTCCCAACTAGAAATAGCCAGAGATAAAATTATACAGCGCTGGGGTCAAATAGACATTCTGGTAAACTCGGCTGGCGGTAATATTCCGGCTGCCACAATTACCCCTGATGCAACTATTTTTGATATGCCACACGCGGCTTTTCAAGAAGTAGTTAACCTAAACTTGCTCGGTACTCTCCTCCCCAGTCAAGTTTTTGGTCAAGCAATGGTCGAAAAAAAACAGCCCCACGGTTGTATTGTCAATATATCTTCTATGTCTGCTATCCGAGTCATTAGCCGCGTGGTTGGCTACTCAGTTGCTAAAGCCGGGATAGATAACTTTACTCGTTGGTTAGCCGTCGAACTCGCCCAAAAGTATGGGGATGGAATGCGAGTAAATGCGATCGCGCCAGGTTTCTTTATTGGAGAACAAAATCGAGATTTACTCCTAAATGCAGATGGCAGTTTGACCGAACGCGGGCAAAAAATTATCGAGCATACTCCCGCCGGACGTTTTGGAAAACCAGACGAATTACTCAGCACTTTGATTTGGTTATGTAGCCCTGGTTCTAGTTTCATCAATGGGGTAGTCGTGCCGGTAGACGGTGGATTTAGTATCTACAGTGGAGTTTAATTTATGTATTCACTAGCTGTAACTAACGGAACACTTTCCGACGAGCAAGTTTCTGAGCTAGTTCATCAAGCTTTAGCAGACCGTCAGTTAGATGGACAGCGTATCCTAGTATTGATTCCAGATAGTACCCGCACTGCTCCCATCCCACAAATGTTTCGATTACTGCATCAGGAGTTAGGTAAAAGGGTAGCGGCTCTGGATTTTTTGATTGCTCTGGGTACACATAATCCCATGAGTCAAGAGCAAATCAATCACTTAATAGGGGTGACACCAGAGGAGCGAGAGACAACCTTTAAAAAAGTTTGCATCTTTAACCACCTGTGGAATGAGCCAGATACTTTTATTTCTTGTGGAGTAATTTCAGCGGATGAGATAGCAGAGATTAGCCGAGGAATGCTACATCAATCCGTTGAAGTTCGTGTTAACAAGCTTGTAAACCAGTACGATTTAATAATAATTTGCGGCCCCGTCTTTCCCCACGAAGTTGTCGGTTTTTCTGGTGGAAATAAATACTTTTTCCCTGGTATTGGTGGTCAGGAAGTAATTGATATATCCCACTGGTTGGGTGCTTTAATCACCAGTTATGAAATCATTGGAACATCGGGAATAACACCAGTTCGGCAGTTAATTAACCGAGCCGCTAACCTGATTTCTACCCCGAAACTTTGCTTGGCGATGGTGGTTGCACCTAAAACAAATCAGCTAGCAGGACTTTATATAGATAAACCAGAGCCAGCCTGGGAAGCTGCGGCAAAATTATCCGCCAAACTGCATATTACTTATGTAGATAAGCCTTTTAAACAAGTGCTTTCAGTAATGCCCGAAATGTATGATGACATTTGGACAGCCGCTAAAGGAATGTACAAGCTAGAACCAGTAGTGGCCGACGGAGGCGAAGTAATTATATATGCTCCTCACATTACCGAGTTTAGCTATACACACGGCGAAATCCTATCCCAAATTGGCTATCATGTGCGTGACTACTTCCTCAAACAGTGGGATAAATTTAAAGCCTACCCCGGTGGAGTGCTGGCTCATAGTACTCACTTAAAAGGTATGGGTACATTTGATGCTATAAAAGGCGAACAAGCACGTATTCGTGTTACTTTAGCCACTGGTATTTCTGCTGAACGCTGTGCTGCTCATAACTTGAACTATCGAGATCCGGCTACCATTCGACCTACAGAATGGGCTAACCGTGAAGATGAAGGGATCTTGCTTGTGCCGAAAGCTGGGGAGATGTTGTATCGGATAACTACTCTATGACAGAGCGATCGCTCTGTCATAGAGTAGCTTTGTAACAAAATCTGTAACAGCATTACTATTTGAGCTAGCACTCGTATAGATTGATGAAAAATCTACGGGTAATCCCGGAATTTAAGGATTAATGCTGCTCAAAGATATACGAGATTATCAAATTCTTTTTCTCGGCTTGTTCCTAATATTGGGAATTGGTACACGAGATTGGACGCTGCGACCAGAATTAATTGGGGTAGCGATCGCCACCAGTCTTGTGACTCAATTGATATTGTCATCAGTCATTGGTCATTGGTCATTAGCAAATGACAAAGGACAAATGACAAATGACAAAAAACCAATGGCAAATCTTCGCAGTGCTTTAATTACATCTTTGGGGCTGGGCTTATTGTTGCGGGCTGATCACTGGACGACAATGGCAATAGCCGCAATAATTGCGATCGCTAGCAAGTTTATCTTCAAAATCGGCGATAAGCATTTCTTCAATCCCACCAATTTCGGCATCATATCTGCTTTGATTCTCACCCCCGATGCTTGGGTTTCACCGGGACAATGGGGTGAGGAGTGGTGGTATGGGCTATTATTTGCCGGCACTGGCGGCATGATTTTGCAGCGCGTTGGTCGCTGGGACACCACAGCAGCCTTTTTGGGTTCCTATTCCTTACTAGAGGCGATTCGTAATCTCTGGCTGGGTTGGACTTGGGATGTTTACTGGCACCGATTAATGAGCGGATCTTTGCTGTTGTTTGCCCTATTTATGATTACAGATCCGCGATCGATTCCCAATTCCCGAATTGGGCGGGTAGTTTGGGCAATCTGCATCGCCGGATTAACTTTTATCCTGCGAAATTATTTCTTTATTTCCACAGCAGTTTTCTGGGCACTGTTTGCCCTTGCGCCATTGACCATTCTGATAGATGTTCTCTGGTTAGCCCCGAGGTTCTCTTGGCAAGAGGCAGATAAAGAAACAGGAGAAGTGCCTCTTGTAGAGACGCGATTCATCGCGTCTAATCGATTCATCACGTCTAATCGATTCATCGCGTCTCTAATTAAAAATACAGAGGTATAAAATGAAATTTTTTCGACTCTTAACGCCATTAGTATTGACAATTGTAGCTGTTTTCTGCTTTGCACCAGCAGCTTGGGCATTTTGTGGATTTTATGTAGCTAAAGCTGATACAAAACTGTATAACAAAGCTTCTCAGGTGGTGATAGCGCGAGATGGCGATCGCACCGTCTTAACAATGGCAAATGATTTTCAAGGCGAAGTCAAAGATTTTGCAATGGTAGTACCAGTGCCAACGGTGGTAAAAAAAGAGCAAGTTCGCGTTACTGAACCCAAGATTATCGAACGCTTAGATGCTTTTAGTGCCCCGCGATTGGTAGAATATTTTGATCCAGATCCTTGTGCCCCAGTTTACCCCCAAGAGTTATCAGCACCAGCGCCAGCAGCAGCGAGAAGTGAGGCGGAGGATGCAAGAGGCGATCGCAGTTTGGGTGTAACAGTCGAAGCACGTTTCAACGTCGGCGAATACGACATCGTGATTCTTAGTGCTAAAGAATCTGGCGGACTAGAAACTTGGCTCCAACGCAATGGTTACAAAATTCCTAGAGGTGCGAAACAGTTACTCAAACCCTACATCCGCTCCTCAATGAAATTCTTTGTTGCCAAAGTCAACTTAGATAAATTCGAGAAGTCTGGCTATCAGTTTCTTCGTCCGCTACAAATTTCCTACCAGTCACCCAAATTTATGCTGCCAATTCGTTTGGGTATGATCAATGCCACGACAGAGCAAGATTTGATTGTCTACATTCTCTCACCCCAAGGACAGGCAGAAATCACTAATTATCGGACAGTGAAAATCCCATCCGATCAAAATATTCCCTTGTTTGTCAAAGATGAATTTGGTGAATTCTACAAATCAATGTTTCAAACTGCCTACACCAAAGAAGACAGGAAAGTTGGTTTTTTGGAATACGCTTGGAATATGGGTAGTTGCGATCCCTGTTCAGCCGATCCTCTAACCCAAGAAGAACTCAAGCAAGCAGGCGTATTTTGGCTAGATGATAATTCTGAAAGTAGTGTACCAGTATCCCCAAGCTTTCGTCGTCCCTTTCCTAGAAGTGATGTCTTCATCTCGCGATTGCATGTCCGTTACACCCGCGACAAATTCCCTGAAGACCTGATATTCCAACAAACTGCTAACAGTGAATTTTTCCAAGGGCGTTATGTTTTACAACATCCCTTTGAAGGGGAATCCAAATGTCAGGCGGGTAGAGAATATAAGCGGTCTTTGCCTAAGCGTTTTGAACAAGAGGCGCAAACTCTGGCTAAACTAACCAACTGGAAAATTCAAGACATTCGCAACAAAATGAAACTGAGTGTTGGTAATCTGACATATTCTTGGTGGGAAAATTTATTTTCTTGGCTGGGATTATATTGAATGGGGAATGGGGAAGAAGCAAGGGAGCAGGGGCAGGGGGCAGGGAGATTAGTTTTCCCGTCTGCCTCTTTTCAATGCCCAATGCCCAATGCCCAATTCCCAATCCCCAATGCCCAATCCCCAATGCCCAATCCCCAATTCCCAATTCCCAATCTTGACGAAAGGTAATTTTTTGTAGGGTTGTTATACGCAATACTAAGATATTCTCGCTTTCTTTGTTCCCCAACATTGTCATGGTTCAATTCGATGAACAGCTACGCCGCTTAGTTACCGAAGCCTGTGGACACCCACTTGGAAGTCCTCAGCGTCAAAAGCTGCTCACGCAAATTATTCGCTTGACAGCAAATAGACTCTGGAGGGAAAGTACTCCCTACTATCAAGATGCACTACAACAAACTTGGTTGTATTTCTGCCGCAATGTTTGTGAAGGTTTAACAGGTCAAACCTATGACCCCAAATATGGCAGTGTCATTACTTGGCTAAATGCTTATCTAAAAAGGAGAATACAGGACTTTTACATTAACCAGAACCGTGAACAAGCTACAACAGTTCCTCTTCGGGTTCGTCAGTCTACATCGGGTGGAACAAGTGAAATAATTGATCCTATAGATAACCTTCCAGCCGCCCCCCAAGCACCTCCCATTTTGGAAGAGTTGGAGACATGGGCTAGGACAGATTCTGAAGGTGAACTTTGCCGTACTTGTATTAAAGGGCGACCAGATGTAAATTGTCAGGTGTTAATTCTTAAACGTCTACCCCCAGAAGTTAGCTGGAAAGAATTATCTGAGGAATTTGACTTGTCAATTCCAACATTAAGCAGTTTTTATCAGCGCCAATGTATACCACGTTTACGCAAATTCGCTGAATCTGAGGGATTGTTTTAAATATTGCTCCTACGTTAATAAAGTAAGGCTTAGATCCCCGACTTCTCTAAGAAGTCGGGGATCTAATTGTTTAATTCAAAGAGGGACAAAGTTGAATTAAATAAAGTTAAAGGCGAGGAGAGGTTTGTATTAATTAGTGATAGACAAAGCCCAATCACCCAAAAGTTGGTTTACTCTATCAGGTATTTCATCATGGGGACAATGACCGGCTGTTAAGAAGTGTTCTGTGAGTTCAGGATAATATTGACGAAACTTTTGGGAACGTTCTCTAGCATTCATCCAAGGGTCAGCTTCTCCCCACAACATTAGTAGAGGACAAGTTAATTGCTTTAGTAGCACATCAACTTTTTCCCCTTGAGGAGTGCTAAAGACTGAAACAAATACATCCAACGCACCAGGATCGTTAGCAGGGCGAGAAATTTCTTCTACTAATTGATCGGTAATGGCAGTTTTGTCAAGATAAACTTTTTCTAGGGTTTGGCGAATTACCCAACGTTGTCGCACGTATTGAAATAACAAAAACTGGGCTAAAGGTTGTTGAAAAATCCACTTAGTACTGTCACCAAGAAGTTTCTGCAAATTAGCTGATTGTTTGGGAGGCTGGATTTCTGATTGTAAAGCTTCAGGCTCAGGTGTGGGCTGACTTTCACTAAAAGGCCCGGCACTATTGAGCAAAACTAAACCAGCTGCACTATCAGGACGTTGGGCTGCGACACACAAACCAGCGTAGCCACCAAGGGAATTACCCGCTAATACTGCTTTTTGACCAATTACTTCACTAATAAAATCATGGAGTTGGTCGCGCCACAAGTCGCCACTGTACTGCAATTTTGGCTTTGCCGATCGCCCGAATCCTAAAAGATCGATCGCAAATACTTCAAAATCTTGACACAATCCTGTGATATTCTTGCGCCAGTGGTCTGTGGAAGCACCAAATCCATGTACCAAAAGTAAAGGCGGACGTTGCCCTTGCTTCTCTCCCGCACGCACATAGTAAACGTTGTGCCCGCGCCACTGCCAATATTTACCAGGAATTGGGGTTGTAGAGGGGGCTGTTGTTGCCTGCATGATTCAAAGAATTGTTAAGTAGCTTTAATAATTGTAGGCTAATCGGAGGAATAGGGGGGCAGGGGGCAGGGGAGGCAGGGGAGGCAGGGGAGGCAGGGGAGGCAGGGGAAAAATGACTAATGACAAATGACTAATGACAAATGACTAATGACAAATAACAAATTAATTACAGGTAAAACTAAACTGCTGGGGGTAATTGGACATCCTGTGGAGCATTCGCTCTCGCCTGCGATGCATAATGCTGCATTAGCTAATTTAGGATTAGATTATGTTTATCTTCCCTTTCCCATAGCACCAGAGAATTTAGAAGTAGCGATCGCAGGTTTTGCCGCTATTGGGGTTGTCGGCTTTAGTGTTACAATCCCCCACAAACAGGCAATCATGCCTCTCCTCTCAGAAATTACCCCTCTTGCCCAAACTATCGGCGCTGTGAATACTGTTAGTCGCCAAAATAATCGATGGGTGGGGACAAATACAGATATAGAAGGATTTATCGCTCCTTTGCAGACAACCTATAAACAGGATTGGAGTCAAAAGGTAGCGGTAATTTTAGGTAATGGTGGCGCAGCTAGGGCAGTTGTAGCAGGTTGTCACCAACTAGGTTTTGCCAAAATTCACGTCGTTGGGCGGAATGTGCAGAGATTACAAGAATTTAGCAATAGTTGGAGCAATTCACCCATAGCTGAGAATTTGCAAGTTCATCAATGGGAGGAATTGTCAAAGCTAATTCCCCAAGCTAATCTGCTGGTAAACACAACCCCCATCGGTATGTATCCCAAGGTTGACGAGTCGCCTTTGAGTGGAGAGGAAATAGCAAATTTACCAACGGGTGCGATCGCTTACGATTTAATATATATCCCTAAACCGACGCAATTTCTAAAGCAAGCTGAAAAACAAGGTGCAATTGCGATCAATGGCTTAGAAATGCTAGTCCAGCAAGGCGTAGCAGCTTTAAAAATTTGGTTACAGCAGGAAAATTTACCTGTAGAAGTGATGCGCCAAGCTTTGCAACAGCATTTAGGTTTATAGCAGTTTTTTCTGGTTTAGAATCGAATACAGTTCAGATAAGACCAAAACCTTCCTTGTAGAGACGGCGATTTATCGCGTCTCAAACATTTATGTTTCCCAAACCAAAAATACTTTTCTCATGGCTTGTATTCTTATTAAGTTTTATAAGCCTATTTCTTAGCTCTTGGATTATTCTTCCGGCTCCAAATATGTTTTTACTCACCCTAGCAGTGGGAGCGCCAGAAGTCAGTCCTTGGTTATTTTTATTAAATTCACTCTCTTTATTACTTTCTTTGTTCTACTTCCGTCGCCGTAAAACATGGCGTTTATCTTTCATTTTTAGCTTAATAGGATTGCTCATTTGTGCATGGGTACTAGTGAATATCCCACTAACTGAAATACAGATGGCTCAAGTAACGCAGCAAGAGTTGGGAGCAAATTATCTAGAGAAAATTCCAGTCCAAGTAAGGGCTAAAATGCAAACCCATCCCTTTAACTTAGTTAATTTTTTCGGGGGTATTCCATTAGGAAAAACTCGTCATCAAAAAGATATTCTTTTTGCTTCTCCTGCGGGAGTGCCTTTAAAAATGGAAATTTACCAACCCCCAGAGGTAGGGAAATATCCAGCAGTGGTAGTAATTTATGGTGGAGCTTGGCAATATGGCAACCCTCATGCCAATTCTGAGTTTAATCAATATATCGCTCATCAGGGATATACAGTATTTGCCATCGACTATCGACACGCACCTAAATATCAGTTTCCAACTCAGTTAGATGACGTGCGTACAGCCTTAAATTTTATTCGCATACATGCAGCAGCTTATGAAGCCGATCCTGAACGTATGGTACTTATAGGACGTTCTGCGGGAGCGCACCTAGCAATGTTAGCGGCTTATCAACCAGATGCACTACCCATTCGGGCTGTGGTGAACTATTACGGGCCTGTTAACTTACCTGGAGGATATAAAACACCACCAATTCCCGATCCGATCAACACCCGCGCTGTTTTAAAAGCATTTATGGGTGGTTCATTAGAAGAATTGCCTAATCAATATAAAATTGCTTCACCGATAAATTACTTGACGCACCCTTTACCACCAACTTTATTAGTTTACGGCAGTCGTGACCATTTGGTAGAAGCGCGATTTGGCAGACAGATGTATGAACGTTTAGATGAATCTGGTAATACTGCGGTTTTTCTAGAAATTCCTTGGGCAGAACACGCTTTTGATGCCGTTTTCAACGGTGTAAGCAATCAATTAGCTTTGTATCATACCGAGAGGTTTTTGGCTTGGGCGTTGTTTAAGCAATAATTTTATAGAACCCATTTGATATCTATGCGTGAGCTAACCGCTTAAGCATAAGCCTGATAAAACATAGATTGAGCTTGGCAGTGGCATGAGTGAGAGTGCGCTCAAAGTTTTTGACCAAACTTTTACAACGTTCCATCCAAGCATTGGAGCGTTCAATTACCCAACGAGTGGCGACCGGAACAAACCCCGTTTTACCCGCATTTCTCACAAGCTCCAAAGCGTTTGATGATGAGTAATAAGTAATGGGTAATGAGTAATGGGTAATAGGTAAAAGAGCAACAGGCGCAATACCAGTGCAAGAACTTCTTACTTCTTACTATGCACTCCTTACTCACTACTCATTACTCTGAATATGGCGGCAAGTCTCTAGGTAAATCACACCAGTTACACCCATTCTTGAGTTGATAAAAGATACCATCTAATATTTGTCGCTTTGTCCACTTTGGCGGTCTAGTAGTACGCCAAGGGAACTTGGCGGGGTAAAGGGTAAAGGCGAAAGGGGAAAGGGTTTAAATCCCAAACCCAGTACCCTTTCCCCTTTCCCCAGCCCTCACAAGCGCATTTTTGGGTTGGCAGACTACTAGTTTGCTTTTTCTGGGGCAACAGTGGTTCAATTATTTGCCACTCTTTATCCGTTAAGCTGCTGGAATACGGCATTTATTTTTTATTTTACCCTCTCTCCCAAGATCCCAAATGGGTTCTATAAAAGACTCATTAACAGAGTTCAAAGACTCGTTCACGAATATAAAAGGCTCATTTAGGGATAGTCAAAGCCAAGCGATCGCCAGTTATCAAACTGGATTTATCCCTTTCCCTGTATCATCGCAGACATTAATGCAATCATTCTAAGCTTTCACAAGTCTTTTAGCCTTAACTACGAAAGTTTTTATTCTCTGGGCAATTGCGGTATTGTTGAGTATAAAATTTGGTATTTACGCCATCTAGAAAGATTTTCATGACACCAAAAATGCAACAATTTGGGCGATCGCTATCAAAGTCTTTTCTGACAATTGCTCAATTTACCTTGACTTGTTTGCTTGTATTTTACCTATCCCCAGTTAACGCTACAACTATCGGATACTTAAGCGAACAAGGAGAACTATTTCGCCAAGTACTAGCTGCTGCTAAGTTAACTCCAGAGGATGTCCGCTTGGATATGAAAGACATGGATCTCTGGGGCGGTGATAAATATCGAGTCAAGTTGCTAGATATATTTTTCGATAACCCTTGGAAAATCAGTCCTTACACCCGCACCATTACTCAAGATTTACTTACAGCTAAATCAGATTTAGCACAACTCGCTGCCAGTGCCTCCAAAAGAATCGATGGAGGTGTGAATCCCCAATTAAACAGAGATTTGCTGACAAAATACAAACAGCAAGTACAAAAGTTGGGTGATGATGCCTTGGCTGTTGCTCTTGGTAAACTAACCACTCAACCTGCTGAGAATTTTAAGAATAGCGAATACAAAGCTTTACCACCACAACTTCGTTCTGCGAGCGCACAGTTTTTATTTACAGTACCAGATGCACTGCATTACAGACAGGTGGGATTGTTGCGATCGCTAGCTAAATTACAACTAGATGGCGATCGCACTTACACCGAAGTATTTAACTACGCAGTTAAAACTGTGGAGGAAGAAGCCGCAGAAGAAGTAGATGCTAGCCCAGAAAAGGTACTGTTAATTGAATCTCTTTTAGACAACGTTGATTTTAAAATCCTTAACACAGGAGCAATTTTAACTGCCGCCGCTGCTGGTGAAATGCAAAGTCAAATCAGCCAAATCCCAGTTAATTTGTTGCAAGGCAATTACAACTACAGCATAGATACACCCCAAGGTCGAATTATTCTCAGTGGTAAAGGCGATCAAGTCTACTCCCCCGACGATTACCTGTTGATTGTAGATGTTGACGGTAATGATACTTACTCAGGCGGTGCTGCTACTAAAAATATTGCTCATGGTATCAGTGTCACCTTAGATTTAGCTGGCAAAGACCGCTACTCTAGCCCACCGGGGAAAATTCCCAGCTTTGGGGCTGGTATCTTCGGCTACGCATTGCTGCTAGATTTACAAGGTGATGACAGTTATCAGGCAGAATACGCCAGTCAAGGTATAGGTATTTTTGGTACTGGCATTCTCTATGACGCACAAGGTCAAGATACCTATCAAGGCATTAGTAATCTCCAAGGTAGTGGTACTTTTGGCTCAGGACTGCTGATTGATAATGAAGGTAGCGATCGCTATTCTCTCTACAGGTACGGACAAGGCTATGGCTTTACTAAAGGAGTGGGGTTGTTATTAGATAGTGTAGGTGACGATAAATACATTGGGCTAGAAGACAAATATCCCAACGGCGGCCCATTTGGAGCCAAAAGGCACGTCCATTTTATCCAAGGTGCAGGTTTAGGAAGGCGTGCAGACTATACAGAAGGTCACAGTTGGGCTGGAGGTCTAGGAATGCTAGTCGATGGTGCAGGAAGCGATCGCTACGAATGTGAGGTTTACGGACAAGGCACAGCTTACTGGTATAGCTTGGGCTTTTTGGTAGACAAAGCGGGTGATGATTACCACGATGCCGGATGGTACAGTCTGGGAAGTTCGCCGCATTTTGGCGTAGGAGTTTATCAAGATGATAGCGGAAGCGATCGCTATACGGGCATCATCATGCAAAGTTTAGGCAATGGTCGTGACTGGAGTATTGGCTGGTTTGAAGATAGTGCTGGAAATGATTGGTATAACGGCAGCTTAATGACTTTCGGAACGGGAGATATTAACGGTATCGGAGTTTTCTGGGA
Organism: Nostoc sp. DedVER02; assembly: GCF_034530675.2. NCBI lineage: Bacteria > Bacillati > Cyanobacteriota > Cyanophyceae > Nostocales > Nostocaceae > Nostoc > Nostoc sp. DedVER02. The sequence continues at coordinate 55,336 of NZ_JAVRCP020000019.1, read as the reverse complement.
TAAGCACGGCGATGACACTTATCTATCTTTATTAGAACCAGCTTATGGACAATCTCGGTTAGAGGGTGTTAGTGGTTTGCGAGAGTTGATGCTGACATTAGGTTTATTTGTTGATGGCGGTGGCAAAGATAATTACCTGCTATTGCCAGAAACAGACCCCCAAAATAAATTGCCAGATACAGCACTCAATACTCAATTGGCAACTAATTCTGTTGCAGGTAACGATAGAACTTGGTGTCGCTCTACAAAACCTCGTTATGTCAAAATGGCTTATGGCTGCGGCATTGATGCAGGGTAAGTTCGACTCAAAATTATTAATGCATCGACATGCAATGCGATCGCACTTGATTTAGCTGCAAGTTCTATTCGTCAGGGCTTAATCATCCGTGAAAGGAATATTTCAACTTTGCTATAATCATCATTTTATCGTATACCAAATACCATTATTGCTTTGACGCAAAATCTGGTATTTTTGCTCAACAAATTCCAGCATTTTGGGAGAACTTTTTTTGATTATAGCCTGTGGTTCATAATCAATAAAGATATAAGGAGGCTTTGATGAATCTAACTGATTTATAAGTTCTAACCATTGCTCAGATAGAAAATATTCAAGTGCCCAACCACGTAGTATTGTTGCTTGACTCCGACCAGCTAAATAGTAAATAGCTGGATCGCCAGCTACATAAATATCGCCAGCAATACTTCCCGGTTGAGATATCAAATTAGCTTCATAATGAAGAGATGGATATTTTTTTCTAAAGACAGTCTGATATTTTAATCGGGTATCTTCAGTTAAAGCAAAATTATTGTCAACCAGAGTTGCACTCTTTTTTATCAAAGTTAATGACAAAGGTAAGAACAATAAAAATATCAGTAAAATAGTTGGGATTAAAGACCTTAACTCTTTTAAATAATCCCATAATATATCTAATCCTTTAGTTGCTAAAATCCCGATGGGTACAAATAATAGTAAATAATGGTATTGCCACAATGATGTTCGTTGTAAAACAATGACAGCTAAACCAAAAACACACCAAACAACAAGTAACAAAGTTAATAAATTTTTAGACTTATATAATGATACATAGACTGTAATACTACCCATTAATACTAAAGGATAAAAACTCTGTAAAAACCATTTTATTCCCGAAATAAAATTAGTTTTATTTAATACAGTATTAGCTACAAGACGGGGTGGATATATAAAAAACGTCTGATACACTATTGAAAAACTATTAACCCAAACAGAGTAGCTGGCAAAAGCTAAAAAAGGAAGTATAAGTCCTATAAAAATTGGCACGCACGTATCAACCAATATTTTTTGAATTTCTTGGCGTTTTATTACTAGAAAATACATAAATATTGTTAGCCAAAACGCAAGCAATATAACCAAAAGTAACAATTTAAATAGTAAAACAATTCCACCAATAAAGCCTGAGACTAAAAGTAGATAAAATCTTTGCTTTCCTTCATTTTTAAAAGATTTAAAGGTTAACCAAAGACAAAGAAATAAAGGAAAACCAACCAGAGCTTCTACTTGAGTAAGATGCCAAGCACCTGAAACATTATAGTAAACGCCAACCGTTAACAAAGGTACTAGACTTGCAATGATTTGATGCCGAAAATAGCTTTTGAGAGTCAACTGTAATATTATCGAAAATAATACCATGTAAATAAGTTCAAAAACATGGATGCCAATCTCATCAAAACCAAACAAATTTCCCGCTAAAAAATAAAAGTAGAAAATTCCCGGTTGCTTTATATCCCAGAAATCCCGATAGAGTACCTTTCCTTGTTGCATTTCCAAAGCACCTAGCCTAAAAAAGGCTTGATCTCCGTCAAAGGGAAAAGGTAAATGGATAAGACCAATAACGACAATAACAATCAAAACTATAAAGTCAGTCTTATTTAATTTAGCAATACATTTCATGGCATAACTAGTTTCAATTCAAATTAATATAGAAATTCAGTGTTAGATCATGTCAGGTAAATTACTTATGATATGTCATTGCGAATACTTCATTCGCAATGACAACTGTTTAACCGAACACGATCTGATTCCTGAAATTACTTCTATAGGTAGATAAGAGGCAAAATGATTCTAGGAAATTAGGGTGTACTGAGTTATTTTAAAAACATTAAATATGAGCCTTATATATCGCAGTAGTTAATATCTTAATCAGATAACAATAAATACATACCTTCTTCATAAATGATAGTGTCTACAAACTGTAACAGGTAATGGCTATAAGCCTTTTGGTACTAAATTTTGTTTTTAACGTTGCTATGTTCTACCACACCTTTTAGAGTTTGCAAAGGCTTCTAGTGTAATCAAAACTGTATCTTCATAAAAATGCTTCAATAAATAAATGGGTAGGTATGAAAAAAATAACCTATGTAAAGTTGGTGCAATGTCTAAAGCGTTGCTTTAATGAAGTACGACTATAAGACTCCTAGTTGACAACTTTATTCTTTCTTTCCTGTTCCCTCTCTCTACGAGTGATTCAGGAGTCAAATCGGATTCTTATATGTAGGATTACTATTTGATTTTTGAACGAAATTAGGTATTGTAGAGTGTGTTAGAACGGAGTTCGTAACGCACTATTATCACGGGTTTGATGCCGTACTCTCCGCGCTCACATCCTACGTATATTTTCATAAATCAAATCGGATTCTTATATATAAGTAAGTGTGTCTCAAGTATTAATGTAGATATAGGCACAACATAATAACTTGCATCACAGGAAATATTGATGGAACGCTCAAAACTAATTGCTATTCTTACAGGTGCGATTTCGGTGATTTTAGCGATCGCTTACCTGATCTTAGTCCAACTACTGGACTACCGAGACATGAAACCCGCCCCCATCAGCCAATTTGACCAAAGTCCTGCGATTATTTCTAATTTTTTGCAGATTGACAAAATTACCAACACATGAATGACGTTTAGCTGATTTATTTAGAGACGCAATCAACTGCGTCTTTTGTTATTTAAGTCAATAAGTAAAAACTCATAACAACTATTGATTAAATCAACGATTGGTTCATAGATAAAAAGCAATAGCTATTATTCATGACTCAAATGGTCTATTATATAAGATTTATTTAGAGTATTTATCTCAGATTTGTTTAGATAAAGTAATTCCATTTGGACAGATATAAAGGTAAGCTATTTTAACAAGATTAAATAAAGATAAATTTCTCTTATCTGCAATCGCTGGGTAACAGGGATCAATGCAAATTGATTCAAAACCCCAAACCTTTCATGAAAATATAGAGGTAAGTTGATGGCTCAGTTTCTACTTGAGACTGTTTGGCTAGTTCCTTGCTATGCCTTAATAGGTGGCTTGTTAGCAGTGCCTTGGTCGCCGGGGATCATTCGGAAAACCGGGCCAAGGCCGGCGGGTTATATAAACTTGGTGATGACATTTTTGGCGTTTGTACATAGTGCGATCGCCTTACAAGCAACTTGGAATCATCTACCCCAAGAAGTATTTATCCCTTGGTTATCTACAGCTGGTTTAGACCTCACCATTGCTTTAGAAATATCTTCGGTCAGCGTCGGCGCTTTAGTTGTAATTACTGGTTTGAATTTGTTAGCGCAAATTTATGCCATCGGTTACATGGAGATGGATTGGGGTTGGGGACGCTTCTATTCCTTATTAGGATTATTTGAAGCCGGACTATGCGCCCTCGTTCTTTGTAATAACTTGTTCTTCAGCTATGTAATTTTGGAAGTCCTCACACTGGGAACCTATCTATTAGTTGGCTTATGGTTTAGCCAGCCGTTGGTAGTCTCAGGTGCAAGAGACGCTTTCTTAACCAAGCGGGTAGGAGACTTATTCTTACTTATGGGCGTGTTGGCATTATGGCCCCTCGCCGGCACTTGGAGTTATCCAGAACTAGCTGAGTGGGCGGCGACTGCTAACGTCAATCCAACAACAATGGCACTGGTAGGTTTAGCCTTGATTGCCGGGCCAATGGGTAAATGTGCCCAGTTTCCACTGCATCTGTGGTTGGATGAAGCAATGGAAGGCCCAGTTCCCAGTACGATTTTGCGGAATTCGGTAGTAGTTGCTAGTGGTGCATGGGTGCTGATTAAACTGCAACCTGTGTTAAGCCTGTCGCCCATAATTTCCTCTGCAATGGTAGCCATCGGGGTAGTGACAGCGATTGGTGCTTCTTTAATTGCGATCGCTCAAATCGATCTCAAACGCTGCCAATCCTATTCTGTCAGTGCATACATGGGTTTAGTGTTCATCGCCGTGGGAACACAACAAGACGAAGCGGCGCTGTTGTTAGTACTCACCCATGCTATATCCGCAGCCCTATTGGTGATGAGTACCGGGGGAATTATTTGGAATAGCATCACTCAAGATGTTACCCAATTAGGCGGATTGTGGACACGTCGCCCGATTTCAGCAATAGCTTTTATCGTCGGCACTTTAGGGTTAATTGGTTTTCCACCACTAGGTGGCTTTTGGGCGTTAGTAAAACTAGCAGATGGGTTGTGGGAAACCCAACCTTGGTTAGTGGGAGTAGTGATAGCTGTAAACGCTTTGACAGCCGTGAGTTTAACCAGAGAATTTGGTTTAATTTTTGGTGGTAAAGCTACACAAATGAGTCAGCGATCGCCTGAAGCACACTGGCCAATGGTTTTACCGATGGTTATTTTACTTGCATTTAGCCTCCATCTTCCTTTATTGTTGCAAAGCTTATCACTTTTACCAGATTGGGCAGCTTTAAATAAAGATGTCGCGCTACTTTTAATTTGGTCGAGTATTTTCGGTTGCAGCATCACTGGTGTGGTTTATTTAGGCAATATTCCTAAACCGATTCGCCTCCCTTGGAAAGGTTTACAAGATTTGTTTGCATACGACTTTTACACCCCAAAACTCTATCGCATGACTATCATTTTTGGCGTTGCCAAAGTTTCCCAACTTGCCGATATGATTGACCGCTTTGTTGTCGATGGCATCGTTAATTTCGTTGGTTTATTTTCGCTATTAGGTGGTGAAGGTCTTAAATACAGCACCTCTGGACAAACCCAATTTTACGCCTTAACCGTCTTACTAGGAGTCAGCCTTTTAGGAATGTGGGTAGCTTGGCCATTTTGGGGAGTGCAGCTTTTAAATTTGATTTCTCAAATTTCGACAGTTGGGTAGTTAAATACCGTTTATTACAAGCAGACATTAATATTGTGAGCATAATTCTATGAGCAGACAACATCCACAAATCAATCTTTCTAGAAGAAGTCTATTCAAATTTGGTGCAGGTGCCATCGGTACAGGTGTATTGACAGCTGGACTCGGCTCAAATTTACTTGCAGCCGAAAAAACCCCACCAGCGCCAGCAGAAAATGATATTACCCCCGATAAGGCATTGCAAGAGTTATTAGAGGGGAATGAAAGATTTGTCAAAGCAAAACGTCGCAATCCTAACCAAAACCATTCACGTTTAGTCGAAGTTGCTAAAGGTCAAAAGCCTTTTGCTTCTATTTTAGGTTGTGCAGATTCCCGCGTACCATCAGAGATTATTTTTGACCAAGGACTTGGAGATTTATTTGTCTGTCGCATAGCTGGAAATATTGCCACAACACAGCAAATTGGTAGCTTAGAATTTGGCAGCTTAGTGTTAGGTACTAAAGTCATCATGGTAATAGGACATGAAAGATGTGGTGCGGTAGATGCTGCTATTAAAGGCGCTTCAGTGCCAGGACAAATTGGAAGTTTGCTTGAAGCAATTAAACCAAGTGTAGAAAGTACCAAAGATAAATCGGGAGATAAGTTAGAAAATGCTTGTAAAGCAAATATTTTGGCACAAGTTGAAAAATTGAAGTCATCGTCAGTTTTATCTGAATTAATCAAGGCAGAAAAGCTGAAAATAGTCGGTGGTTATTACGATTTAGATACTGGCAAAATCAGTTTAGTAAGTTAATTTTTTTGTCCTTTGTCATTAGTCATTGGTCATTACTAAGGTACAAAGGACGAATAACAAAGGAGAAATAACAAAGGACAAATATAATGTTAAGTGTTTTGATTTGGCTCCCTATTTTAGCCGCCGCTATTATAGCAATATTACCTGTAAGTTTTCCTAATCATCGCATTCGTTTAACAGCATTAATTTTTTCTGGAACAGTTCTTGCCTGGAACCTTTTTATCCTGCTAAAATTTGATATCAGCAATCCAGGAATGCAATTTAAAGAGTATTTGCCCTGGAATGAAACCCTTGGATTGAGCTATCAAATAGGTGTTGATGGTCTTTCTATATTAATGTTGGTGCTAAATAGCCTGCTCACCTGGATTTCGATTTATAGCAGCAATAAAGAAACTGAACGCCCTCGGCTATTTTACTCCTTGATTTTATTAGTGAGTGGAGGGGTTGCAGGTGCTTTCCTCGCTGAAAATTTACTGCTATTCTTCCTGTTCTACGAACTAGAATTAATCCCCTTCTACTTGCTAATTTCCATTTGGGGAGGGGCAAAACGGGGTTATGCTGGGATTAAATTCCTGATTTATACTGCGGTTTCGGGAGCATTAATCCTGGCGACATTCTTGGGTATGGTGTGGCTGAGTGGTTCTACCAACTTTGCTTTTGATGCAGTCTCTACAGAAAATCTGTCAACAGCCAAACAAATCCTTTTACTAGCAGGAATAGTCTTAGGTTTTGGCATTAAAATTCCCTTGGTTCCCTTCCATACTTGGCTACCCGATGCTTATGTTGAAGCTTCAGCACCAATTGCCATTCTTCTCGGTGGTGTTTTGGCAAAGCTGGGAACTTATGGATTGCTACGATTTGGGTTAGGTATGTTTCCCCATGCTTGGAGTATTATTGCACCGACTTTGGCGATTTGGGGAGCAATCAGCGCTATCTATGGGGCAGTAATTGCGATCGCTCAAACAGATATCAAGCGCATGGTAGCATACAGTTCCGTCGGTCACATGGGCTATATTTTGTTAGCTGGTGCTGCTAGTACTCCCTTAGCACTCGTTGGTGCAGTCGCCCAAATGTTTAGTCACGGTATCATCTTGGCGATTCTCTTCCACTTGGTGGGAGTTGTAGAAGCCAAAGTTGGTACGCGCGAGTTAGATAAACTCAATGGCTTAATGAGTCCCATACGCGGTTTACCCTTAATTAGCGCCTTACTAGTTTTAAGTGGGATGGCTAGCGCAGGTATTCCCGGTTTAACAGGATTTATCGCCGAATTTATTGTCTTTCAAGGTAGTTTCTCTGCCTTCCCCATCCCGACTATTTTGTGTATAGTGGCTAGTGGATTAACCGCAGTTTATTTTCTCATCCTCCTCAACCGTACTTGTTTTGGCAGACTGGATAACTTCGCTTACTATCCTAAAGTTCTTTGGTCTGAAAAAATCCCAGCTTTAATTTTGGCAGCCTTCATCATCTTTTTGGGAGTACAACCCACTTGGTTAGTACGTTGGAGTGAATCTACAACTACAACAATGGTGGCTGCAATTTCCCCGTTAGAAAAAACTGTAATCTCTGAAGTAGCGCTGAAGTAATAAATTAGAGAGTTACGCATCTAATAGGAGGAAGGATGAATCTGACATTAATTCCCAGTGGTCTTGTTCTATTTCGCTTTTTAATATCTCCATTCCTTTTATTAGATGCCTGGGATGGCAAAACCAGTATTTGGTTCATCATTGGTTTTGTCACAGCCTTCCTCTCAGATATTTTTGATGGCATTATTGCGCGGCGATTAGGTGTCAGTACTGCCCAATTACGCCAAGCCGATAGTTGGGCTGATGTCTGTCTTTTTAGTTGTATCTTCCTGAGTGCGTGGATAGTTCATCAAGATATTCTTGTTACTCATAGCTTCCCTTTGCTAGTGATTGTTTTTGCTCAATTGCTGTGGTGGGTGGTGAATTTAGCGAAATATGGTAAACCCGCTAGCTATCACACTTACTCAGCAAAATTTTGGGGAATCACTCTTTTTATTGCCATAGTTGCCCTGTTTGGCTTTGATTATGCCGGAGTTACCCTATGGCTTACTTGTATTGCTGGCACAATTCACAGCCTTGAAGAAATTGCCATGACGCTAATATTGCCAGTTTGGACACATGATGTTTTAAGCATTTTTCATGCTTTGAATATTCGTCAGGAATCACTAAAACCAACTACTAAATAACATGACAGCAATTAAAACAGCAATTAAATTACCACCTTCCAAACATGAATTTGCTGAAGTAATTCATCGCTTAGAAGCAGGCGGTGCAATGTTACCCGATACTCCAGAAAATTTGATGCAAATCATCGGTTTATACAAAGCTTATGCTGTGCCGATGGATTTTTACTGGCGCGACCTGCTTTATATTGCCGAAAATGAATTTTTAAACCCGGTTCCTTTCTTTAAATACTTCTTACCCAAAGAGTATTTAGAACTGCATAATCATTATGCTGGCGATGATGCCGATTTACGAATTTGGCGCGGCGAAGCGACTGCACATCCAGAACTTTTGGCATTTATGGAGAAAGGTGAAACTTTTAAAATGCCGAAGTTGTTGCATCACTTATTCCACGATCGCATTAACATGGAATTTGCGGAAGCTTGTATGCGGGCGATGTTGTGGCACAGAGGCATGGGTGGGCAATTTGACCCTTACCTAGATTCTGAAGAATACAAAGCCAACGCTGACCGAGCAATTAAAGCTTACTTTCAAGGAAACCCAGTCATGCTGGGACTTTACAAGCTGTTCCCAGATATGTTTTTAGAACAGTGCCGCCAGATGTCATACTACTCTAATTTGGGCTTATTCTGGGAAATCATGGCCCCAGTATTCTTTGAAATGTCCGATCGCTACGACGAAGGTACCATTAGCACTGTCCCAGAGGCGATGAACTTCATAGTTAATGGTATATTTGCGATCGCAGGTCGTCCCATTTACCATCACGTTTATATTCGTGGCGAATGCTACGAAATTATCCCCAAATCAAAGGGTTTCATGTGGCTATATGAAGCTGCGTTACCTTATGTAGAAGCAGTTTTCTACCGCACCGCACCCTTCCGAGGGACAAAATCTTATAATGCTCAAGCGCGTCAAGTGCCAGCAGACCAGAAAGACTTTCACTTTGGTATTCTTTACGCTGATGTATTTCCAGTAGGTACTGCTGGCATTCCCCCCACACTATTAATGCAAGATATGCTGCATTTTTTGCCCCCATATCTTGTTGATTACTACAGCGAACATTGCCGGGGTGAAGAAGATATGTTGATTCAGTTAGGCGTTAGCTTTCAACGGTCAATGTACTGTGTTACTTCTGCGGTAATTCAAGCTTTGCGAACTGCACTTTTATATCCTTTAGATGACCAAAATCCCAAGCATTTACAAGCTAATCGAGATTTCTTTGAAATGCAGCTAAATCGCTTTACTCGACCCGATTATAATATTCGTGATGCTGCTCGTTTAGGGAGTATTCAAAGGCAAGATTATCGATAAGCCCCTTAACTCTTAATACGGTTCGGATAAGCATTTTTCATTTTCCTTGTGGTCTGGGGAAAGGGTAAGGGGTAAAGGGTAAAGGGTAAGGGGGAAAGGGTAAAGGATGTATTCAAAACCTTTCCCCTTTAACCAAACCGTATTGCCTTAACACTCATTAAAAAGCACCACAAGATAAAGATTTTGTCAAGAGTATAGGCGAATAACTTTAGGAATCTGGCGATCGAAAAATTTCAGCGCGTTGGCGAAGCCTTGCCGAAGGCATCGCCATTTTTTTGTCCAATCAGATGGGCAATTCATGACTTTCCCCTAAATAAAGCGCAGCCTTAGCTAAAATTGGGATGAAAGGCTTCCCTCTAGTGATACATTGAGACTCTGGCTCAACGTGTACATTCCTATACGGGTATGGAAACGAGAGAGAACAACAAGAAAATATCTAACATTAAATCTTGATACTTCTGATATTAATAACAAGCTACTCTGTCCGTAACCAGAATTAAACTGTTCCTGGATTTATGTTTGTCAATACCTTCATCAAACGTCCAGTCTTAACTACAGTCTGTACGTTCATCATCCTATTGCTGGGAAGCATCTGTATTCCCATCCTGCCGATTTCTCAGCTACCCGATCTTGCCCCGGTGCAAATCACCGTTAGCTCTAACAATACTGGTGCGGATGCTCAAACAACAGAAAATACTGTCACCAACATTATTGAGCGACAAATTAATGGTGTTAAAGATGTATCTTATATCTCTTCTAATACGGGTAATGATGGTTCCAGCAATATAACCGTCTCGTTTCCGACTAATGTTAATAGCGATATTGCTCAAGTAAACGTTCAAAATAAACAAGCACTTGCTGAACCTCAACTGCCAGATACTATTCAACGAACAGGTGTCACCGTTGAAACGGCATCGAGCAGTCTGCTTCTGGTTTATGGGTTTTACTCAAATAATAATGAGTATGACAACATTTTTATCAGTAACTATGTCGATCTGTATATTCTCGATCAAATCAAACGGCTTCCTGGTGTAGGAAGTGCCAGAGTTTTTGGGGAGCGCAAATATGCCATGCGTCTTTGGCTCGATCCCAATAAGCTTGCCCAACATCAACTAACTCCTCAAGATGTGACAACTGCCCTGCAAGAACAAAATATTCAGGTGGGTGCAGGGTCAATTGGTAAGGAACCAGCACCAGATAATCAAAGCTTTGAATTTGCTTTACGAGCCAGCAGTCGATTTAAAAATGCGGCTGAATTTGAGGATATGGTGCTAAAAGTAGGTCAAGGTGGCACTAGTAGCACCCTAGTTAAGGTTAGAGATGTCGGTCGAGTTGAACTGGGAGCAGAAAGCTATCTCGCTGATGCCAAATTCACCATCCCAGGTAATGCGCCCAAACCAGCCGTAGGTTTGGGGATATATCAACTTCCGGGTAGTAATGCCTTGGACGTTGCTCATGCTGTTGAAGAGAAGATCGTAGCGCTGGAGAAGAGTTTTCCACCTGGACTAAAAGCACAGTTGGCATTTGATACCACTCCATTTGTAGAAATTTCTTTAGAAGAAGTTCTGCACACTCTGGTTGAAGCAATTATCCTGGTGGTCTTGGTAATTTTCGTATTTTTGCAAGACTGGCGTACCACGATTATTCCTACTATTGCGATCCCCGTTTCCCTAATTGGGACATGTGCGGCTCTGTTGGTTTTAGGATTTCAAATTAATACACTGACATTATTTGGTTTCGTTCTTGCGATCGGCATCGTCGTTGATGATGCGATTATTGTAGTGGAGGCTGTTGCAGTCAAACTAGAGCAGGGTATGAGGCCCTTTGAAGCGGCTGTAGAAGCCATGAAGGAATTAACTGGGGCAATCATTGCCACTTCACTTGTCCTGATGGCGGTATTCATTCCTGTTGCATTCATTCCGGGCACTACAGGCATTGTCTACAAACAATTTGCGTTAACTGTTGCTTGCTCCATTGCCATTTCGACCTTCAACGCTTTAACATTCTCCCCAAGTATGGCAGCCATTCTTATGCGTCCTGCTCAGACTCCACGGGGCCCTTTGGGATGGTTCTTTACACAGTTCAATCGAGGATTTAGCTGGTTCACACGCCGATATGTCGGGTTTGTTAGCTACCTTACCCATGTCAAGCCGATTGTAATTGGGGTTTTTATTACTGGTTTATTAGCAACGGTTTTGATGTACAGAGCAGTACCTACCGGATTTATTCCAGAGGAAGATCAAGGTTACTTCTTTGTAATTGTCCAGGGCCCTGACGGGGTTTCTTTGAAATATACCGAATCTGTTATGGATCGGGTTGTCAAAGAAGTAACATCGGTTCCCGAAGTGAGAGCTAGTTTTATGATCAGTGGTTTTGGTTTTGATGGCAATGCTTCTAATTTAGGCATTGCCTTTGCTAACCTGAAACCGTGGAAAGAGAGAGCTAAAGAATCTGAATCTGTATATGGAATACTTCAGAGGGTGAACCAAAAGCTCTCTGCAATTACAGATGCCAGAGCGATCGCTGTGAATGCTCCTCCAGTTAGAGGGTTAAGTAGTACAGGCGGTTTTGAGTTTATCATTCAAGACAGAACCGGAAGTGCGCCGATTGAAACCCTGGTTGAGACTACTCAAAAATTCATTGCAGCCGCAAATAAAAAACCTGTTTTACAACGAGTTTTCACTCAGTTCACCGCAGACACACCCCAGTTTGACATTCAGGTAAACCGCAACCAAGCTAAAGCTCTCAACGTCGAACTCAACGACATCTTTGGGACATTGCAAAGTTACTTGGGGTCGCAATATGTGAATGACTTTGTGCAGGGACAGCGACAGTATCGAGTATATGTCCAAGCAGATGGGGTTTTCCGCTCTAATCCAGATGATATTGGTAAGCTGTATGTTCGCTCTGCAAGTGGAGCGATGATTCCGTTGAGCAATTTGGTGACAATTACTCCCTTTGTGGGGCCAAAAACCATTTCCCACTATAACTTGTATAGGTCAATCAAAGTACAGGGCGCTCCTGCTCCCGGTGCTAGTTCTGGACAGGCAATTAAAGCAATGGAGGAAGTTGCAGCAGAGGTTTTACCTCAAGGTTTTGGTTATGAATGGACAGGGACTTATCTCCAGGAAAAGACATCTGGGGGATCTACAGGCTTGATTTTTGCCTTAGCGATCGTTATTGTCTTTCTGGTGCTATCGGCTCAGTATGAAAGCTATGTCGATCCGATCATTATTTTGCTGACAGTTCCCCTGGCAGTTTTGGGAGCAATGACAGCAATTTGGCTACGTTCTAATATTTTCATGACCGGTAGCCTCTTTCCCAAAGTAGTGGATGATATCTATTGCCAGGTAGGTTTGGTGACTTTGATTGGTCTAGCCGCCAAGAACGCGATTTTGGTAGTGGAATTTGCCAATCAGCTGCACGAACAGGGCATGAGCTACACGCGAGCAGCGGTAAAAGCCGGGGAAGAACGTCTGCGACCGATCTTAATGACTTCCTTTGCAGCGTTGTTAGGATTTTTGCCCTTGGTAATCTCTCAAGGGGCTGGAGCCAGCAGCCGTTGGTCTTTAGGAACAGCGCTTTTTGGGGGGCTGCTGCTTGCAACATTCTTGAGTTTGTTCTTAGTGCCAATTCTGTATATTTTGGTTAAGACGCTAGCCCAGGCTATATTTTCTCGGAAGCGATCGGGTGGCTTAAAACCTCCAGATTATCCTAATCAAGCTTCGGGATCTGAACATGGGGCTTTACCTACTGGCTTAAGTCAGCCAGAGGCACAACTTAGGTCTCAGCAGGATGGGATAACCTGAATTTTATCGAAACAGAATTTAGGAGCGGAGCCGGAGACGCTCCGCCTCCGGTCAGAATGGGCTAAACCTTAGCTAATCGCTAACAGTTGGGTATTCTGTACGAGTGGTGGATAGCGACACGAGAAAGGCAGGAACGAGCGTCGCGTCTGAATAAGTAGGTTTAAGATCACCACCAAATTGAAAATTTGGTGGTGCAACAAATCAGTGGCGGGTCTAAATCCCCCACTGATAACGCAGTGTAAAGCCTTTATAAATTAGCCCGTACAGCATCTACTTTTGCGTAAGTCCTGCTTAAGTAGTAAGAGCGTGATGTTCATAACATCCTCCAACTCTGATACCATTTTCTGTAATTTCCTGCTTGCTAAAAAAGTTAGTCGAATAAAAATTAAGTACTTAGAGAAGGAAAAGTGAAATGGGACTTAGCGAAGGACTTTCGAACCCGACCAAAAAGGCTATGGTGATAGATGAATGTTGCAACATGATCGAAGAACAGCTGGCATCTAAGTCAGGTATGAGCGGCATTGCTCTGAAAACTGCTTTCGCTGCACTGAAGGGAGTCAAGCCAGGGTATATCCCCTACGTCGTTGAGCAGATTTTACCGCAGTGTTTCACGGCACTCGATCCTATCTGGAGTGAAGGCGTAGAGAAAGGCGATCCGATTGGACACCTAAATGCAAATCGCTCTCATACAGCAGATGCGCTACTGAGTGTCACTGATGCTAGAGTCAAGAGCGCCAAGCGCCAAATAGTGCGAGGAACTTATGAAAAACTTCGCGGTTCAGCCAAAAAGCACGTAGAAGAAGCAGTGCCAGATTTAGCTAAAGTAATAAATAATTACACTAAGGTTTAAGGTACGAAGCAGGAGCCGGGTACAATATCACTTATGAAATTCGATCGCTCCTGAATTGAAGCCACTGAACTTTTGCAAGAAAAAAGGAAGTTGAGGCAACAGTGGGGTCTTAAACCCTTGCTCTCTAGCAATTCATAAACGTATGCCGCCCTTCGATACATCGATGGCTGGCATACGAGGCAGACATTACACTTGTATTACAAAAGTGTTTGGCGAGAATCTTAAAGATGCTATATATTCTAAACTTCCTGATATTTACCGAGTCAGCTTGAAACAGCAAATAATCAGAAACTATCTGAATTATTGTTTTAATAGGCTTGCAATTTATGAAAAAAGTTACTTATCGATACCGCACTTATGGACTAATTGGGTTAATCTCCTTAACTACCATATTAAGTACAACTACATCTGCCCTAACACAGTTAGCAACTGATTCTCCAATTGGGCAAACTCCTATCCCTGCTTCTAACTTAATCTGGCCGACTCAAGGGTTTATTTCTCAAGGCTTTCGCAAATATCAACACGAAGGAATTGATATTGCAGGGGCATCTGGAACTCCGATTGTTGCTGCTGCATCGGGTAGAGTTGTAAAAGCAGGTTGGGATAATTGGGGATTAGGCAATGCCATAACGATTAAACATCTTGATGGCAGCATTACTGTTTATGGTCACAATCGCCGTTTGTTGGTGAGCAAGGATCAACAGGTTATTCAAGGTCAAATTATTGCGGAGATGGGATCTACGGGCAATAGTACAGCACCTCATCTCCATTTTGAAGTTCATCCAAATGGTCGAATAGCAGTTGATCCCCTTCGTCTATTAACATCTTTAACTGCAAGTGTTACTCCTACTTCTAAGGTTCAGCAAGTTGATAACCTAAACCGCCCAGTCTCCGCACCCCAATTAGGGAAACAAGTTTCACTTTCACAACCAAGTCCAATAGGTTTTGTACCTCATAATAATGAAACTAAGTGTAATGGAGCTATTCTCATTGAGGGTGAGAATGCAAATATTCGTGTACAAGTCTGTGAAGAAAATGGTCAATTATTTTATATTGGTCAGTTAAAGAAAGACTTAAGTAAGCCTATAAAAATTGCAGCTTTAAATATTGGCAAAGGCAAATATCGAGCAGATAATGGTAGTTTTTATTATTTAGTTAGCCCTGAAAGAGTGGAAGTTTGGCGAAATGGCACTCAGATGCGTTCTGACAGATTTTATACTTTAACAAAATCGCCATAAAGTTAGTATCTAATATTTGATTGGGTTGCGATCGCAAAGCAGATCACAGGTTTCAATCTCTAATAGAGATTTTAGTTGATTGCGATAAAAAAATGGTGCAAGCAGTATCTACAGAATTGTTTCAATCCCTATAGGGATTTTAGTTGATTGCGATTAACTTTTGAGCTTACACCTGAACTTGCAATCGAAAAGTTTCAATCCCTAATAGGGATTTTAGTTGATTGCGATCTAGCGGTACGTCGCTCAAACTACACGCTAATATAGGTTTCAATCCCTAATAGGGATTTTAGTTGATTGCGATGAAATGGTAGAGATGGTAGGAATGGATTTCCTGGGTTTCAATCCCTAATAGGGATTTTAGTTGATTGCGATTTCTCAATTCCCTTGTCAGGATGTAAGGACAACAATTCAGTTTCAATCCCTAATAGGGATTTTAGTTGATTGCGATAATCTTGAAATAAATCAGGAGCAAAACAAATGACGTTTCAATCCCTAATAGGGATTTTAGTTGATTGCGATGCTTGGTTCTTCAGTATATGAATAGGGGACTAAGTTTCAATCCCTAATAGGGATTTTAGTTGATTGCGATTCATCATTATCATTGCGTCTTCTTCCAAGATTCCTGTTTCAATCCCTAATAGGGATTTTAGTTGATTGCGATTCTCCAGGTACAGGTAAATGGGTAGGTAAAGAAAGGTTTCAATCCCTAATAGGGATTTTAGTTGATTGCGATGTTTTTGGTGAGCAGCCTAGTGATTATGTAAGAAGTTTCAATCCCTAATAGGGATTTTAGTTGATTGCGATTAAATCTTTGTTAAGGGGGATAGTGCGAGTTTTCGTTTCAATCCCTAATAGGGATTTTAGTTGATTGCGAGCTTATTTGGCTGGCCCAGCCGCTAAAAATGTCGGAGTTTCAATCCCTAATAGGGATTTTAGTTGATTGCGATTGCTCATGATGCTAATGCAAGTCATATTCATGATGTTTCAATCCCTAATAGGGATTTTAGTTGATTGCGAAATTGTATCGCATTTAGAAGGCTAGGGTAGATTTTGTTTCAATCCCTAATAGGGATTTTAGTTGATTGCGATGTATTTCTGCTCTTGCTAGCGTGGCGATTAATATGTTTCAATCCCTAATAGGGATTTTAGTTGATTGCGATGATAATAATAAATGTGTACCCTACTTGCTGAATCGTTTCAATCCCTAATAGGGATTTTAGTTGATTGCGATACTAATTATTATGGTAAAAAAGCAATTGCATTTAGTTTCAATCCCTAATAGGGATTTTAGTTGATTGCGATCTTTATTATATGTTTTTGATATAGTTTCTAATAAGTTTCAATCCCTAATAGGGATTTTAGTTGATTGCGATGCTTGGCTGGCTTTCTGGTATTTGGAAATTGGTAGTTTCAATCCCTAATAGGGATTTTAGTTGATTGCGATTTTGATATCTGGCAGAAGTTTCAATTACCCAGTAGTTTCAATCCCTAATAGGGATTTTAGTTGATTGCGATCACATTAAATATGGCTGGATGCCTAAGAGGTTTGAGTTTCAATCCCTAATAGGGATTTTAGTTGATTGCGATTTGGTACACCCTTCATGCAACAGCCAATCAAGTTTCAATCCCTAATAGGGATTTTAGTTGATTGCGATTCTAGTTCGGCATGACTAGCGGTGAATAGCCGATAAGTTTCAATCCCTTTCAGTCGGTCGATGTGCCAGGGTAAGCTATTTAATGACTAGCGGTGAATAGCCGATAAGTTTCAATCCCTAATAGGGATTTTAGTTGATTGCGATTCAAAAACTTGTAAAGCTGCTAACGCTTTATTATGTTTCAATCCCTAATAGGGATTTTAGTTGATTGCGATTTACCAGAACCTTTGAGACAGAATCCTTTTTTAATGTTTCAATCCCTAATAGGGATTTTAGTTGATTGCGATCTACCTTTAGATCATCCCGACAGTTTGTTAATCATGTTTCAATCCCTAATAGGGATTTTAGTTGATTGCGATCTTGTATTCGTTCCCTAATTGGATTTCAAAAGAGTTTCAATCCCTAATAGGGATTTTAGTTGATTGCGATTACCATCAGCGTTAAAGCTGTGTATGATTTTTTTGTGTTTCAATCCCTAATAGGGATTTTAGTTGATTGCGATGCAGGCATCTGAAAGCTTCCTATTATTTGGTTTTCAAGGTTCAATAGCGCGAATAGAGAGATCATAACATGAGGAGTGGCAATTGTACCAAATGAAAATAGCTGAAAGCCAGTCCATACAAGGTGCGCGGATGGTTTTAAGATTCTACAGTCATTAAGTCTTTGCATACAGGGCAATTCAGCTATTTTTGTAGCTATCCCTTCATCAACACCTACCCATTCGCGCACTTGGTACAAAAAACTAGTCTGATTGCAAAGCGGTTTATGCTCTATAAGGTTATTACAGACTTTTTTTGATTTCTAGCGAAAACAATTGCCATCTATCAAAACTCTGTATTTCACTTTTAACCTTCAATTAGTTATAAAACTTAAAATTTTTCCTTAGTAGCTAACATGTGTAAAATCTTTTCTACATGATCCAACTCTCCAACAATTCGCCGAATTGGGTGAGGCCAAACTTTGACAAGGGTAGGAGTTGCAGAAACCTGGTTTAGTTCTGCTTGTTCTGGATGACTTAAAACATCAATAACTTTTAGAGTATAAGGATGTCCGAGCGATCGCTCCAACAATTCATGTAAATTTTGCAGAATGCGTTCGGTAGTACTGCTATGTCCTGCTACAAACAAGCGCAGAACATAGCCTTGTGTAATTACTTCCTTTTTTTGTACTATTACTGGCTGGTGGTATTTTGGTACAGGTTCAGAAAGGTCTAGGCGGACAATTAAATCGTGATCTTCCCAAAGCTGCGGGAATGATGAACGATAAGTTGTTAATACCATACGATCGCACAACCCATCTTGCCAAGGCGCTGCTTGCCATACTAACTCCCCTGTGCCAAAAATGGCATTAAGTAAAGCTTGATGTCTAATTACAGCCGGATAAGCTTCAGCGAAAGTTCGTACTTGTTGAGTGCGCGGATCTAACCAATGATCAATAGTCGCAGTATAACAAGGCACTAAAAAGTGCGGTGGCTCTGGTAAATCTAGAATTTCTTGCAAAGCCGAACACAAATGCAAATGCCATCGACCCTGCTTGCTAGGGTCGATGCAGTAAATTAAATCTCCTCCAGGTGTAAATAGGGCAATGCCTTTAAACAACTGGGGTGTAGATAGTTTGTTAGTCGTCAAGTTATTCACAAAGGCTAGCTAAAAGTAAAAAATTCTCTCTTTTACCTTTTACCTTAGCTATAACTGCAACCAGGATCGCAAAGATATTTGGGATTGGGGACTGGGGATTGGGGACTGGGGACTGGGGATTGGGGACTGGGTGGAAATGAGGGGGATGAGGGATAATAAAATAATTACTGATTACTAACATTGACCAATTCCCAATTCCCAAATCTTAAACTCGACCTCGGAGAAACTGTGCCATTTCGTTAGGAGTTGGTGACATTTCCAAAGCAGTTTCTTCAGTAATGCGACCGTCTTGATAGAGATTGAGCAACGACTGATTCATCGTAACCATGCCGTCAAAGCTAGCTTGTTTCATCAACTCGCCAATTTCATCATATTTACCATCTTTGATCCATTCTTTAATCGCCTCAGTATTGATCAGCACATCGTGGAAAGCTGCCCGCTTCCCGTCAGTTGTGCGGCACAAACCTTGAGCAATTACTGCTACCAAAGACTCAGAAATTGCTACCCGCATTGCATCTTGTTCGTCACCAGAGTAGAGGTTAAGAATCCGCTCAATGGTTTTAACTGCGCTATTGGTGTGTAGGGTTCCCATAACTAAGTGACCAGTCTGAGCGGCTTTTAGGGCGGTGTTGACTGTTTCCTTATCGCGCATTTCCCCAACTAGAATCAAATCTGGATCTTCCCGCAAAGCTGCTTTCAAAGCATTGTCAAATTTCCGGGTATGCATTCCCACTTCCCGTTGTTTGACTAAAGACTTGCGGCTTTGATGGATAAATTCTATCGGGTCTTCAATGGTGATGATATGCTTGGCCATCTCCTTATTGATGTAGTCAACCATCGCCGCCATTGTAGTGGACTTACCAGAACCAGTGGGCCCAGTTACTAAAATTAAACCTTTGTGGTGATGGCAAATATCCCGAAAAACTGGGGGTAATCTCAACTGTTCCATAGTTAAGATTTTCAACGGAATCAACCGTAAGACCATCGCAGGCCCTTTAAGAGTGCCGAAAACATTAATCCGCACGCGAGCAAAGTCATATTGAGTTGCTCCGTCAAATTCTAAGTGTTCTTCAAAGCGCTGAATTTCCGCCTCAGTCATCACCTCTCGCAACCAATTCATAAAAGCTTCTTTATCTGCTTCTGGATAATCCCATGATTGAATTTCTCCTCGGCTGCGGAAGCGGGGTACTTCACCTACACCCAAGTGCAAGTCAGAATATCCCTGATCGTAAGCTTCTCTGATTAACTTCTCTAAAGTGGGCCCCGCATTGGTGTTTTTAGGGGCAACTGAACTAGGTATTGGCGGTGGACTAACTGGACGATGACCTGCAACAGGAGCGTTAGTACTCCTCTCCATTGACATATCCAATGTTTGTGTCATCTGCCTCTGCGTGCTAAAGGTTGGCGGAGGTGGCGGCATTGGAGGCGCTGGGGGCAGGTTACGTTCGGTAACAGAGTTAGAATTTGATGGAGACTGTGATTCTGTCATATATCTTTACGTTTGGCAGTTAAAAAGTTGAATTAGCGAAAAGTTAAGTCACTTACTTCGATGACTTTTGGAGAATGCTTGCATTGCAAGCCTTGGTGATGATGGGAGACGATTGAAATAGAACCACGGTTAATCTATTTCATCCACCTCAACTGGTATCTTTTTTCCTCAGATTCCACTAATCAGAATATTTAGAAAAATTATTTAACTTATCTAAACTGGTTTAACACACTCAATGGCTCAAAACGCCTCAGCAAAAGCACAGGGATTAGTTGGTGCTTTACAATACTTTTGACAAAACATAAATATTCTCAGCCCTTACATGAGAAATTTATTTCAGGTGTAGGTATGAATTACCAGCAATTAACAGCACAAATACTGACTCTTCATTTATTCAGCCCATTTATAAATTATGAGAAATACTGTTCTTTTTTATAAGAAATGTTAAGTTGAATAGAAGCGATATCTGGGGATCAAGATTAAAAGCTGATAGCTTTTGGGTTATATACCTGAAGGTAGATGCAAAAAGGAAGTTATTTTAATAGATATAAACTTGACTTTTCATCCACAATTACAAAAAATTGACTGTAAACTTTAGTAAATAAATGCTCATTTTCCTCATTAGTTTTTATATACTGAATTTCACTGAGAAACGAAATCAGTTAACTCGCGAAAGGCGGGATCTAACTGAAAATTAAAATTTGTTGTGTATTTTTGGGAGGAAAAGTCATGGTTTCTGCTCAAAGCTCTAATCAAGGAAAGACCTACTCCTTGTTGATGATTAAAAGCTTTTTAATATGGACTTTTACATTAGCAGTGTGCTTGTTGGTTGTTGGTTTTCCATTAGTTGTCTTGATGGCTACGGTTGGATGTCTGTTGTCGATCGTTTTGCAATCTGTGATGCCTGTTAGTGCTGTTTTGCTTGTAGCAGGCGCTCTAATCATGTTTAATGTCATGGCAGTTTTATTGGCTGCGGGTGTGCTAACTATGAAAGGAATTCATCCCAATGAAGTCAAATGGTTAAGCTGGCTGCATGGAGAGGCAGACCAAATGCAGGCTACTGTTTATGCTGCTTGCCCTTTAACTTGTGAGATTAAAATTTAGTCATTACAGGTCAATACGACAAACAGTGCGTCTGCCCGGTTAAGCCGGGTTTTTTCATGCTTTTTTGTAATGTGATTACAGTTAATTTCGATAACCAGTACATCTACCCGATTCAGCCGGGTTTTTTTATGCTTTTTATATGATTTATGTGATAATTAACAGCCAACTATTGACTATTTGCCATAGACCATTGACTATTACCATTGGCAAATCACAGATGACTAATGACAAATGACTAATCAAAAACGGGTTTGCATTATCTTGGGTACTCGTCCCGAAGCGATTAAACTTGCTCCAGTGATTCAGGTTTTCCAGAAGTCTTCAAGTTTTGAGTCGCAAGTAATTCTAACGGGACAGCATCGAGAGATGGTTGAGCAAGTTATGCAGCTGTTCAACATCAAGGCAGGTTATAACTTGGAAATTATGCAGATTCAGCAGTCTCTAAATGATATTACCTGCCGCAGTTTACAAGGGCTAGAAGCGTTATTTAAAGAGAAAAAGCCAGATTTAGTGGTGGTGCAGGGAGATACTACAACGGCTTTTGCCGCAGCTTTGGCAGCTTTTTATCAAAAAATTCCTATTGGTCACGTAGAAGCAGGTTTAAGAACTGATGATATTTTCAATCCTTACCCAGAAGAAGCTAATCGGCGCTTGATTTCTCAAATTACTCAGTTGCACTTTGCGCCGACTCCTTGGGCTGTGGAAAATTTGCACCGTTCTGGTGTTTTGGGTGAAATTCACATGACGGGTAACACGGTTATTGATGCGCTGTTGAATGTAGCTGCAACCCAAGCTGTTTGTAATATACCAGGCTTAGACTGGGATTCGTATCGCGTTTTGTTAGCAACGGTTCATCGGCGGGAGAATTGGGGAGAACCTCTCGAAGCGATCGCTCAAGGCTTTTTACAAATATTAGACAAGTTCCCTGATACAGCTTTACTGCTACCCTTACACCGTAATCCGACAGTGCGAGTTCCGTTACAAGAACTTTTAGGCAATCATCCCCGAATTTTCTTGACAGAACCTCTAGATTATGGCGAATTGGTGGGAGCAATTGGGCGATCGCATCTTTTGCTTACTGATTCTGGTGGATTGCAAGAAGAAGCCCCCAGTTTGGGTAAACCAGTACTGGTTTTGAGAGACACCACCGAAAGGCCAGAGGCTGTTACAGCCGGTACAGCCAAACTTGTAGGAACTATGAGTGAGAACATTTTTGCTGCTGCTGCTGAGTTACTGAGCGATCGAGATGCTTATGAGGCAATGGCAAATGCAATTAATCCCTTTGGAGATGGTCATGCAGCAGAACGCATTTTGCAGATTGTGCAAAATTACTTGGGTCTTTCATCAGAAACATTAACTTAGGAACTTAGATTAACCCTCTTGCAAAATTTTTGTTTTTTAGGGTACTTGAAGAAGAATTCAGTAGTCAGAATACAATCAGTCGGGGATTCAGATCCCCACTGGTTACATAAAGCCTTTGGCATGGCAACTCTTAGAGACGCTATAGCAAGGGATTGGGGACTGGGGACTGGGTGAAAAGTCTTTTTGTGTCTAAGTTTCATCATCTGTTGATGTCCTAACCACCTTGACTGTTGCTATAGGAAATAAATTTACTTGCTCTAAACCCTTTTGAGACAGGGAATAATTCCCAATACTGCTAGGGTAAAGCATTTTTAACTCGGAATTGGATTTGGGGAAAAGGTTAAAGGTTTTTTCTTTCCCTTTTCCCCCGCCCCTACTCCCCTGCCCCCTGCCCCCTGCCTTCTTTGGGTAATTAACTACAAAGCCATAAACAAGGCGTATTTTTGTGTATGCTTTGTGGCCAAGTGCCTTAGTGATACCTTTTTGGGAGTAAATATGGAACGCGCCATCTCTGCGTTAGGAATTTTAGTTTTTATCGGTATATCCTACGCCTTCTCGGTTAATCGTCAAGCGGTACGTTGGCGCATAGTAGCGTGGGGTTTAGGATTAGAATTTGCATTGGCGCTGGTGATTCTTAGAACTCCTTGGGGTTTGAATGTGTTTAAATTTTTGGGAGATTTTGTCAGCAACTTTTTAGCATTTTCTGATGTTGGTGCCAAATTTGTCTTTGGAGAAAACTTTAAGGATCATTTCTTTGCCTTCCAAGTGCTACCGACAATTATCTTTTTCTCTGCTTTCATCAGCGTCTTATACTACTACGGCATTTTGCAGCGAGTAGTAAATGTGATGGCGTGGGTAATGATAAAAACGCTGAAAACATCTGGTTCTGAATCTTTATCTTGTGCAGGTAACATTTTTTTAGGGCCAACAGAGTCGGCGCTGATGGTTAAACCATACATAGCGAAGATGACGCAATCAGAACTTCATGCTGTGATGACGGGTGGTTTTGCCACAATTGCGGGTGGAGTACTAGGAGCATATCTTTCCTTTGGGATACCAGCAGAACACTTAATTGCTGCTTTTTTTATGACTGCCCCGACAGCGTTGGTAGTATCAAAATTACTCTATCCAGAAACAGAAGTATCAGAGACGGTTGGAAAGGTAAAGGCAAATGTAGAAACTAATTATGTAAATGTAATTGATGCTGCTACTACTGGAGCCATTGACGGTGTGAAGTTAGCAGTTAATGTTGGAGTGATGATTATCGCTTTTTTGGGATTATTGGCTGCTTTAAATGCACTGCTGGGATGGTTGGGAGCATTTGTAGGTTTACAACAACTGTCATTACAGTGGATTTTGTCTTTTGTTATGGCTCCCGTAGCATGGCTGATGGGTGTACCTTGGGCTGATTGTCGGCAAGTTGGGGCTTTATTGGGTACAAAGACAATTCTCAATGAGTTTATTGCTTTTTTAGATTTGAAGGCACTAATTGAAAGTGGTAAAATTTCACAACGGGCAGTAATTATTGCAACTTACGCCTTATGTAATTTTGCAAATATAGGTTCAATTGGCATTACTATTGGCGGCATTACTGGGATAGCACCTAATCGTCAGCATGATTTAGCTCGTATGGGTGTAAGGTCAATGATTGGCGGTTTATTAGCAGGTTTTATTACCGCTTGTATTGCTGGGATGGTGATTTGAAAAGAATTCAGGAGTCAGAATGGACGAAATGCCCTGCTACAGCTAACAGAAGTCATACCATTTCACAAAATGGTATTGGCTTTTGCCATAGCTTTAATATTGATATAGCGTTTCCCGGTCTGGTGAGATACAAGAACCCCACCCCCAACCCCCTCCCCGCAAGCGAGGAGCTTGCTCTGATGTAGCTCATTTGATTAGGAAAAGCTATATCATTTATTACTGACGACCTCTAAACCTGTCCTAGCTATTGATTTAATATCAACACCCTGAGCGTTTAGCAGCACTACTATAGTGGTATTTTGATTGGGGAGATATGCCAGCAATGTTGTGAAGCCATAAGCTATACCACTATGTCCAATTGCTGTTTCCAAAGGAGATGAAAATCTTTCTACACCTAACCCATAACTATAGCTTTTGCCATTATCTTTAAATTTCAGCATTTCTTTCATCATCTTCGAGGAAAGTAAGCTTTTTTTGACAAATAATGCTTTGGCGAACTTAGCTAAATCCTCTGCTGTTGAAACTAATCCACCATCGCCTAAACCATTGCCATCATTGACTTCTGCATAGCTATCTAGCTTACCATCCTTATTGCGATCGCCATAACCTGTAGCTACTTCTTCAATTGTCGGTTCGCGCAATTCCGTGAAGGTATGTTTTAATCCTAATGGTTTTAAAATCTGAGTGCGGATTGCTTGTGCGAGAGTTTCCCTAGTTATATTTTCAACAATCAGTTCCAAAAGAATGTAGTTGCAATCAGTATAAATAAATTTTTCTCCAGGATCTGCCTGGGGTTGTTCTTGGTACATATACTGAATAGCTTCTCTGGCTGTCCAAGGCTGTGAACGGTTTCTTTTTGCAGTAGCTCGAATAAACTCTTTTGTATCTAGATATTCAGCAACACCACTAGTATGGTTGAGCAGTTGACGAACTGTAATTTTGTCGCTGTTGATAATATGAGGAGTGATGTCTCTTGGTAGGTAGGTTGCGATCGCCCGATCTAATTCTATCTTCCCTTGTTCCACTAGTTTCAGGACAACCACCGCCATAAAAGTTTTACTCATACTGGCAATGGAAAAGCCATCTGTGGGTTTCATCCGAGTTTTAGTTGACAAGTTATTGACACCAGATGCTCCTAGCCAAGAACCTTTAGGTGTAGAAATATACATTACTCCACCAGGTATTTTTTCTTCTGCAACTATCTCATTTAAAAGTGTCTGTAGTTGAGAATTTTTTCCGACGGTAGAGGTAGATGTGACTTGGCGAGCAAAAGATTTTTCAATTAGTCTCTGACTAATATTATTACCCACTAGATATCCTACGAAACTAAGGAAAATCACAAAGGGTATTGCAAATAAAATTTTCCTGAAAGCCAAAAATTTTAGGTTCATTTTACTTCCTAAATAGAAATATAGCAAGCTAGCTCAACTGAGAAAATTAGTTAGTGAGTATCAAAGAGACATGTGAATATAAAAATAGCATTCCTATATTTCCAGATTAGTATCAAAATTTCAATTTACCAAGTCTCAAAAACATGAAAATGCCAACTAAAAGCAAAACTAAAGCCACTGTTTGGGTAATGGAAAAAGGTCAAGTACGGCCTCGTTGAGATCATCTCACTACTGAGGAACCTTTGGAAATTCGTCTTGTTCCTTTTCAGAAGACTGTTGACTAAAAATATTAAGTCTCAAATTGGAAGAAATTGTCCTAAAATTTAGGTAAACACGAGCCGCGAATCCTACGTTATACATTAAATTTAAATTTATTTAACTTGATAAAATGCCAGACGCGGAAAAGTCCCAAAACCAGCTGCATCGGCAAGTTAGTAACAAAGCCAATTATGCGCTGCTAGCCAAAAAAGAAGAGGCAATGGTGCTTCTGTTGGCTGATGGCACAATTCAGGCTTGCAATGCAGATAGCGATCGCATTTTAGGACTAACCGCAGAACAGCTTGTAGGGCAAAATCTACTCGATCCCAAGTGGAAATTTATTCATGAAGATGGCTCTCCTTTGCTCGGTGAGACTCACCCTGCGATCGCTGCTCAGAAAACGGGTAAACCTTGTTTAAATGTTGTGTGTGGCTTTTATAAGCCAGATGGTAAGCTAGTCTGGCTATTGTTGTCTTCACAACCTCTGTTCCAAAATGCAGAAGGCATTCCCTACGCGATCGTTACAACTTTTTCGGATATTACAGAATCTAAGCACGCGCAACTTGAGGAAAACTCTAGCTACGAACAAATAAAAATTTCTTTGCAGCAAAGTAATGAAAGGTTTGAACTAGCGGCGGCGGCGGTTAATTGCCTAATCTATGACTGGGAAATTCAAAGAAGTACTGTAGAAAGAACTCAAGGTCTAACTGAGCTTTTTGGCTACACACAACAAGAAGCTGAACCTACCTTCGAGTGGTGGCAAGAACTTATTCACCCTGATGATCAACAAAGAGTTAATGACGAGTTCATGGCTAGTATGGCCGATGGGAACCGTTATAGTATCGAGTATCGAGTCCGTCACAAGGATGGCCGCTACTTGTGGGTGAAAGACCAAGGATTTGCTGTCCGAGATGCCAATGGTCGAGTAGTTAGAGTAGTTGGTGCTAGTACAGATATTACCGAACAGCAAGCTATACTGCGCGAACGCCAACAAATTGAAACAAACCTCCGCGAGAGTGAAGAACGGATTCGGTTAGCTACTACTGCCGCAGAACTGGGGATGTGGTTTTGGAATATCACCACTAACGAGTTAATTTGGACAGAGAAATGTAAGCAGCTGTTTGGATTCAAGCCAGAAGTTGAAATCGACTATGAGCTTTTCATCAACAGTGTACATCCAGAAGACCATCAACGCCTCAATGAAGCGATCGGCCGCTCTTTTAAAGAAAAGGTTGAGTATGACATTGAATACCGCAGTGTTTGGGCTGATGGCAGTATTCATTGGATTGCTGCTAAAGGTCGTGTCTTTTACGATGCCGAGGGTAAGCCAGTTCGGATGATGGGTACTGCTCAGGATATTACTGGGCGCAAACAAGCAGAAAATGATTTGCGCCAGCGTGAAACTCAATTAAGGCGCTTAGTTGATTCCAATATTATTGGCATTATGTTCGCCACTCCTGACTACATTACTGAGGCGAACGAGGCTTTTTTAGAAATGGTGGGTTATACGCGAGAGGAACTATTAGCAGGTAAGGTAAGCAGAAAACAGATAACTCCACCGGAATATTACGCTCTTGATGAGCAAGGACTTGAGCAACTTTTAACGGTTGGAGTATGTAATCCTTTTGAAAAAGAATATATCCGCAAAGATGGTTCGCGCATTCCTATACTAATTGGTGGTGCTTTGGTAGAGAAAGATCCGGTATCTTGGATCTGTTTTATTCTGGATTTAACCCCGAGGAAGCAATTAGAAAAGGCACTGAGACAACAAGCAGAGGAACTCAAACAAGCAAACCGGAATAAAGATGAATTTCTTGCTGTTCTCTCCCACGAATTGCGATCGCCCCTCAACCCCATTCTCGGCTGGTCATCTCTGCTCAAAAGCAGCAAATTTGATGACGTGACTACAAATCGCGCCTTGGAAACCATCGAAAGAAATGCCCAATTGCAGATTCAATTAATTGATGAGTTGCTGGATGTCTCCCGAATTATTCGTGGTAAGTTGAGCCTGACTTTTGCCACTGTTAACCTGGTATCTGTAATTAATGCTGCATTAGAAACAGTCCGGTTAATAGCAGAAACCAAATCTATTCAGATAAAAATACAGGTTGAACCCAATGTTGGTAAAGTGTCAGGCGATTATTATCGCTTGCAGCAAGTTGTAGGAAATTTACTCTCGAATGCTGTCAAGTTCACTCCGGCCAATGGTTCAGTGGAAGTCAGCCTCTCATTGAGTGGGGAAGTAAGTTCTGATTTCGCCCTAATTCAAGTTCAAGATACAGGTCTTGGTATTTCTCCCGAATTTTTACCCCACATCTTCGAATATTTTCGGCAAGCCGATAGCAGCACAACCAGAAAATTTGGTGGGCTGGGGCTGGGATTGGCAATAGTTCGTCATCTGGTAGAGTTGCATGGTGGGACTGTCACAGCGGCTAGTCCAGGAATAGGACAGGGAGCAATTTTTACTGTTAGGCTGCCCGTGATGCAGGAGAGTCGGGTAGTAGGGGAAGCAAAGGAAGTAGAGAAAGAATTTAACTCGTCACTCATCGCCGGAAGACGGATATTGATTGTCGATGATGATGCTGACACACGGGGGTTTTTGCACTTCTTGCTCCAACAAAATGGGGTGCTGACCACAGTTGTAGCATCGGGAACTGAAGCGCTGGCTCTCATAGTGAAAACCGTACCTGATTTATTAATCAGTGATTTAGGAATGCCAGAGATGGATGGCTATAACCTGATTAAGCTGCTGAGAGCGATGCCCAAGGAAGAAGGAGGGGAAATTCCGGCGATCGCTCTTACAGCTTACGCTGGAGAAAGCGATCGCGAGCGAGTCTTAGCAGCTGGTTTTCAGAAACATATTGCTAAACCAGTACAACCAACTGAATTACTAACCTCAATTGCAGATTTGCTACGGCGGAGATAGGCAACCCTTCTGACTAGCTCAAAATGTGCAAATATGTCACACTTCTATGAAATTCAAAAACCCTAGTTTATCCTTGGGTAGATTTTCATAAAATTGTTTTTTACAAAAGAATTTGGGGCATGACTGCACCAAAATATTAATTGCGATCGCTGATTTGCAGTCTATTATTTAAAATTATTCCATCAAGGACAACTATCTAAAGAGTGAAAGTTTTTCCTCAAACCCCAGCCATTAGTTAGTTGTATAATGTTACCAAAAGACTAATAATACACCATATCACTTAGAGAAATTTTATTTGTGAAATCTTGCGAAATATCATGATACATTGAGATTGACGGCTTTAACCCTCATTGGCAATTATAGAGAGACGGCTATTAAAAGCCCATAACCTTATTGCTTGCCTGCGATTTTAAACCTGACAAAATCGCCTCCTGGCATTAATCATCTTTATTGTTGCAACATACCACATACCACAGAAACATTTCCTATCGTTATTAGTGCGATCTGCGGTTTCTGAAAAATTAAATAGGAATTCTAGTACTATGTGTGGTGAATATTTGGATAAATGTGATGAGATGTCAGAGCAGCTACTCATAATGTCCAACACTTAAATTTTCCAGAGTTAACGCTTCCATATCAAGGCAAACCAAGCAATCATCTGGATATTTGTATTACTTTAACCTTGCATCCAGTATTTTCCAGTAGTTAATCTAAGTATTTCAAGAGGGGTATTTCCATGTTTAGTTTTTCTCGTTGGCCATCAGCAAGGGTTGCTTTAATAGTTCTAGGAATGACAGCTGCAACAATAACTCCTATCGTAATTTCTGCCCCAGCTTCATCTCAAGATACTGCTCCATCTGCAACACCAACCCCAACTTCCACAGTTAACTTATCTGATGTCTCCTCAGATTATTGGGCGCGTCCCTTCATTCAAGCCCTAGCTGACAATAGTGTGATTGCTGGCTTTCCTGATGGTAGCTTCAGACCAAATCAGGCTGTAACTCGGGCTGAATTTGCCGCACTCATTCAAAAAGCTTTCCCTAGCCAAAACCGAATTCGGCAATTAAGCGCAGGTGGATTTAGAGATGTTCCGGCTGGCTACTGGGCGAGTTCTGTAATTCAATACGCCTACGAAACAGGATTTCTGGCAGGCTATCCTGGGAACGTATTTAGACCAGGTGAACAAATACCTAGAGTACAGGCGATCGTTGCTTTAACAAGTGGTTTGGGTTTGACTGCTAGCAGCACTGGAGGCAGTACTGACCTCAGCACCTATTACACCGACGCTTCAAATATTCCAGACTATGCTGTTGCCAGTGTTACTAGTGCAACACAATCTAATATTGTTGTTAATTATCCAGATGTCAAACAACTCAATCCACAACAACCCCTGACTCGTGCAGAAGCTGCGGCACTGTTGTATCAAGCTTTGGCGAGACAAGGACGGGTACAACCCATTGCTAGCAATCTTCCAGCTAGTCAGTATATTGTTGGTGGAACTACTGGCGGCACTCAAACCGGTAGCGATATTGTTTCTCTTGCGGCATCAAGTAATTCTTTGACAACTCTGACTTCTTTATTAAAAACAGCTGGTTTAACAGATATTCTTCAACAACCAGGCCCTTATACAATTTTCGCTCCTACCGATCAAGCGTTTGCTGCTTTGCCTGCTGCAACATTACAGCAGTTACAGCAACCAGAAAACAAACAAGCATTGATTAAAATTTTGACATACCATGTCGTTCCTGGTGCAGTAACTTCTAGTCAACTTGCGGCTGGGGAACTGAATACTGCTGAAGAAAAACCTGTAAATATTCAAATCGATCGCGCTAGCAATCAAATCTCGGTGAATAATGCCAGAGTTATCCAGGCAGACGTTAAAGCTAGCAATGGAGTTATCCATGCAATTAACCAAGTCCTCGTCCCGCCTGATGTTAACATCAGTCAGTTAAATCAACCACCGACAGGAAATACAGATGGCACAACGCCTAGCGTTAGACCAGGTAGAACTACTCTTGGTGGCCCTAGCTATATCGGGGTTGGTGGTAACATTGGTTTGAGCGGTAACGATACAGCTTTGGGCGACACCAACTTTTCAGTGTTCAGCAAAATTGGTCTGACACGCAATATCTCAGTCCGGCCATCAGTAATCTTTGGGGATGATACATTGTTTATGGTTCCCTTGACTTTGGATTTTACTCCTCGCGCAACTGCTGATGTGGGTACACGAACCTTCGCTATAGCTCCTTATATAGGTGCTGGCGTAGCCATTGAAGCGAATCTCGATACCGATTTTGGATTACTCCTAACTGGTGGTGTAGACGTTCCACTCGGTTCTCGCTTTACGCTAAATGGTGCTGTAAATGCTGCTTTTATGGATGAAACTGACGTAGGGCTGCAATTAGGACTTGGCTACAACTTCTAAGTAGAAGGGACTGGGGACTGGGGATTGGGGACTGGGCATAGGGAAGAATCATCGAAAAATTATGGTGGTTGCTCATTACCCACTACCAAATTTTAAAAAACTTTTCCCAGTTGCGGAGTGGCGGACATCGTGCCACCAAACCGTCGGTTAGTAGATGACTCTTACACTCCTACAGCGCTAGCGCCGCGACAAGTTGAAGATAGAAGTAGGGGCAATTTATGAATTGCCCCTATGTAGAAATAACGGTTTCGGGTGTTGTTTGCGTAATTTATAAGTAATTAGAAATAAAACTATACTAAGATCGCTTAATAGCTAAAGTCAGTCCATCGGCGATCGGGACAAGGGAAAGTGTAACCCGTTCATCATGATGTAACTTTTCGTTGAGCGCTCGAATTGATTGGGTGCTTTCATCTTGATTTTGCGGATCGGCAACTTTTCCAGACCATAAAACATTATCAATAGCAATCAATCCACCTGGACGAATTAATTGCAGCGATCGCTCATAATATCCATCATAATTCTCTTTATCCGCATCAATAAAAGCAAAATCAAATGTCTCGGCTTCTCCAGATGCCAAAAGCGCATCTAGAGTTTCCAAACCTGGAGCCAGTCGCAGATCGATTTTATGGGCAACTCCAGCTTGCTGCCAATATCGCCGAGCGATCGCAGTAAATTCTTCACTCACATCAGCAGCGATAATCTTACCATCTTCAGGAAGCGCTAAGGCAACTGAGAGTGAACTATAGCCTGTAAATACACCAACTTCTAAGGTTTTCTTGGCTCCAATTAGCTGTACCAGTAGCCTCATAAACTGCCCTTGTTCTGGTGAAATCTGCATTGTGCTTCTGGGATGACTGGCAGTTTCTTGACGCAACTTCAAAAGAATCTCCGGTTCTCGCAGCGAAACGGATAAAAGGTAATTGTAGAGTTGGTTATCAAGACCTAAAGACTGTTTTGGCATGATAGGTGGGAGGATTAAAAGAAACTACAGCTATACTATCGCCTAAGAGTGGTTTCTTCGGAATCATCAGTAAGCTTAATGTCGTCTTCGTCTTGTTCTACCAAGAATTCAGAAATAAAATACGTATTTATTACCCCACCCTAACCCTCCCCTTATCCCCCTCTTGTGTATACACGGTAGCCTTATAAAGGGGAGGGAACCAGATTTTCCGGTTTCCCGCCTTTATAAGGGGGGTAATAATTCGATTAAAATCACAACATACCACTTTTAAAACAACCTCTAAGATCAAACCTCACCCTCAATCCGTCTCCAAAGTATCGGAGAGGGAAGCCGGAAACCGGGTGAGGTTTTATATTTAATTTGACCTACTTACCTATTTGTTTTATTTTCACGCGAGTCCCATTAGGGAATTTAGAAACCTGGCAAAATGGCAACTACACTCTGATTCACCAAGTTAAATTGTACAAAGATAAACGACTTCAAGGGTTTTTTTATCAGGGGCTTCTCTACCAATTATTTGCAGAGGATTTTCCTCAGCAGAGAAATATTAATAATCAGGTTTGGCATTTGCTGCAACAGGAATATTAAATGCGTATGGGCGTTGTTGTTAAAGTACGCATTGGCCCCCAAATAACGGGTAACGCCTGTATACATTCCTGCTCGCTTCAGCAGCAAATGGCAGAGTGGGAGTTTGAAAGCTAACTGATATGCTTCCTCCCACTCTCTTTTTATCTAAACAGAATTTTCTTTTAAAATTCAGTATCCTGTAAAAACTCAAGAATTGTTGCATTCAACTTCTCAAAAGCGCCTGTTGAGGCATCATGATAGCAATTAGACAAAATTTTTAATTTGGAATTGGGGATACGCTGATGCAATTTTTCCCCATGACTAACAGGAAACCAACTATCTTGATCGCCCCATAAAACTAGTGTAGGACATTTAATTGCACCCAAGTTATTTTGAATTTGGGTAAGCATATTTGGTTTATTTGCTTGGTAATTATCAATTTCTCGCGCTGCTATTTGTAACTCTTCAGAAACCTTGGCAATCGTACCAGGAAATTCAATAAACGGGTAAGTTATCCAATAGACATCTTCTTGTGTCAAAATTGACGGATCAAATAATACCCTACGTCTTTCTATTGCCATAATTTCTCTTAATAGAGGTGCAAACAAATATGCCAAACGTAAGGAGTCAATTGTTTGGATTACTTCTCGAGGAATTTGGGCAAGTAACCACATACCCCAATGGGGTAGTTGTTTGATAAAAACAGGTACGTTTACTACTACAAGCTGCCTGATTAACTGCGGACTTTCTTGAGCTAGGGCAAGGGCAACTAATCCGCCCAGAGATTCAGCCACAATTATTGCTGGTTCATTACATAACGCCTGAATAATTCTTTGAAACTCAATAACTTGATGGCCGTTATGTTCTCTACGAAACAATGTTTTTTCGGAAAATCCAAAACCTTTGGCATCAAAACAAATTACCCGAAAATATTTAGATAATTCTCCTATGCTATGTCGCCAATTGTAGCTCCAACTACCCATGCCATGTAATAAAATTAGCGGTTTACCTTTACCTTTTTCGCCATAAGAAATTTGTACAGGATATCCTTGAGCATCAGTAATAATTAAACTTTGTCGCCCTTTAGGAAAAGTAGCTTGCCACCAATCTTTCATTCCATTATCTATCAATAATTTAACCACCAGTTAAAGCGTTCCAGACCATTCTAATTAGGATGACAGGTAATGCTACTAAAACAATAGAGATCAATAATAATCCAAGTAAAAGAGCAATGATAAACCATCTGTCTGCACTCTTTTGCTCGCTGGGAAACTTTAAGTATTCTTCTAATAGCTTGATATTATTAGTGTTAGCTTTCCAGGCAAAATCAAAGAAGTCTCCCAAAACTGGGACAGTCCCTACCAAGCCATCAAGGATCACGTTGAAAACCATTTTAGCTAAAGTGGCTCTAGATACACCTAGCCGTGCGGCTTCTAGGATGATGTAACTAGAAAACATAACACCCAAAAAATCACCACCAATAGGTATAAGTCCTAAAATTGGATCTACACCAAAACCAATCTTTGTACCAGGAATGGTAATAATATTATCTAGCAGCCGACTTAACTGACGCAGGCGCTTCAAGGTAGGTGCTTTGGTATCAGGTTCAATCATAGAAAACCGAGGGTTAGAATCTGGCATGAAGGCGATCGCTAACTTTGCATTGAATCGTTAGATATTTTACTCTTCTACTGAGCTTTTGCAAAACTTTTCTCAGGGATTTACAAATTAATATTTTTCGTTAGATTGCGCTTTTGGGCGCATATCTTCACCGACTGTTACATTCAACTGATCGCCGATTAAAAGTACAGCTGCGCTCATCGACAACCAGAGCATTAAAACTATCACAGCCCCTACAGCACCATATACTTTATTATAATTGCCAAAATTAGCCACATAAAGCCGAAATAGGGCAGACAATATTGCCCAGAAAACAGCTGCTAAAATTGCTCCAGGCATCATTGGTGTGCCTGAGTTCCATGCACTTGGCCCATAGCGATAAACAAAGCCAAAAGCGACAGCAACAATACTTAATGCTAAAGGCCAGCGTAACAGCTGCCAAAGATGCAATAAAAAGATCAAAGAACCATTTTCGCGTACTACTATTCCTAACAGCCAGTCGCTAGTAAATACTAAGAAAGAAGCCAGCACTAAAAGTAACATAGTACCAAGTGTTAATCCCAGAGAGACAAGCTTGGCTTTCCAAAAGGGGCGGATCTTTTCTGAAGGAATTTGATGAATTTGGTCGAGGGCTGTCATAGCAGTACTTACCGCTCCAGAAGCAGTCCAAATTGCTAAGACAAAGCTCAGAGAAAATAAGCCACTATTTCTAGAATTTGTAATTTCTGTAGTAGTAAAATCACGAATCAAAACCAGAGCTTGTTCAGGTAGAACTTGACTCAGTTGTGCCGCTAATTGTTTAAAGGTAGCTTGTAAAGATTCTGCCAATAAACCAATTGCTGTGAGGACAGCAAGAATCGCTGGAAACAGCGATAACATGGCATTGAAGGCGATTTCCGAGGCTAGTCCCAAAAGTCGTCTTTCGATTGTCCTGGCAAAAGTTTTTTTGATCGTGCGCCAATTAAGGTGGCGAAAGAAGCGAAAAAAACGAGGGTTTGGCATAATTTAGAGGGAAAACTGGTTAGGTTTCTTAACTACTGTGCCAAACTTTGCGTAGCGATCGCATTTATCTTTTCACCGCAATAATACCGACTGGGGAGATGAGGGAGCAGAGGGCAGGGGGCAGGGGGGCAGGGAGCAGGGGGGCAGGGAGCAGGGGACAAGAGAGGAAGGAAAATTACTATTCCCAATCCCCAATCCCCAATCCCCAATTCCCAATCCCCAATCCCCAATCCCCAATCCCCAATCCCCAATTCCCAATCCCCAATCCCCAATCCCCAATCCCCAATTCCCAATCCCCAATCCCCAATCCCCAATTCCCAATAACTATGAATCAAGATTTTACACAACAGTGGTTGATAGAAATCCAGGAACTTAGAGAGCAGATGGCGGCACTTCAGAGCGATCGCGATGGGGCTTGGGAAAGTGCCCAAAAATGGCGACAGCTTTACAACACAGAAGCAGAACAACGCCGCACAGATGCCCAATTGTCCCAACAGGCGATCGCATCTCTGAAGGCAGATTTGCATAAACTGCGAGGTTTTGGTTTTGAGGTTGAAACACTGCCTGCTGAGACATCAGTAACAGCGATCCAAAAAGAGATAGAACAGCTAAAATCTGTGGAGGAATTGCAAGCTAAACTCATCGCTGTAACCCAAGAACGCGATCGCCTCTTGCAAGCTTTGAAAACTGAGCAGGATAGCCACGCCCAAACCCGCAATAGCCTGACTACTGCCTTGGGTGATGCTATTGACAGTCTGACACGCGAACGAGCCGCAGCAGAAAAAGAGAGTAAATGACCGTTTTTGAATTAAAAATTTTTTTCCCCTACCCCCTACCCTCTGCCCCCTGCCCCCTGCTCCCTGCTCCCTGCCCCCTTCTCCCTGCTCCCTGCCCCCTATTTTTCTCTCGGCTAAATGCCAGATGCAATTAACATCTCTATCGACTTGCTATCCAAGGGTTGGGAGAAAAAATATCCCTGTGCATATTTGCATCTCATGGTTCTAAGTTGTGCTAGTTGCTCTACCGTTTCTACACCCTCTGCTATTACATCTATATTTAAACTCTGAGCTAGGGTAACGATCGCCTGAACAATCTCCAAGTTTTCTCCATTAGCGCCAATCTTAGTAATAAAAGAACGATCGATCTTTAAAGCATTACTTGGAAAGCGGTGCAGGTAACTCAACGATGAATAGCCTATGCCAAAATCATCTAAATGTAATTGGATATTCATCTGTTGCAGTTGCAAAATCATAAAAGTTGCTGATTGAATATTTTCCATAAGTGCGCTTTCGGTAATCTCCAGCTTTAAATTGTTGGCTTCCAAGCCAGTCTCTTGCATAATTTGGTTAATTTTCTCAATCAGATCGGGTTGCAAAAACTGTTTAGTGGAAAGATTTACACTCATTGTTAAAGGTGGATCGGTCGGAAATTGAATTTGCCAAGCCCGCATCTGCCGACAAGCCTCACCTAGTACCCAATAACCAATAGGGATAATCAGCCCAGTCTCTTCTGCTAGTGGAATAAAGTTGTCTGGAGGAATTAATCCGTGTTGCGGGTGCTGCCAGCGAACGAGAGCCTCGAGACCAATAATTTTGGAAGTTTCTAACGAAACAATTGGCTGGTAGTAAACCTGAAACTCCTGGCGTTCAACAGCCCGCCTTAGATCCATTTCTAACTCTAATAGCTTTGTTACTTGGGTGTACATGGTTGAGTCAAACATCTCATGGCGTGCTTTACCCAATGCCTTAGCACGATACATTGCAATGTCAGCATCGCGCAGCAGTTCCTCTGGATGGTTGTAACTACTTTTACTTAGGGTGATACCAATGCTGACGGTAGTAAATACCTCATATCCACTGAGTTTGAATGCAGATGTCAAAGCTTTGTGTATCCTCTCCACTACACCCGTTACGTCATTGATGGTGTTGAGATCGTCAAGCAAGATGGTAAATTCATCACCCCCTAGACGGGCAACTGTGTCTCCAGCACGCAGACACTTCTCTAATCTACGAGCAAGGGCAGTTAAGAGTTGATCGCCAATCACGTGACCGAGACTGTCATTGATAACTTTGAAGCGATCTAAATCTAGAAAGAGAACAGCAAATGTATAATCAGCACGTCGTTTTGCCAGCATCAGTGCCCGTTCTAACCGTTCCATAAATAAGGCACGATTTGGCAAATTAGTTAATATATCGTGAAAAGCATCATGAATTAATTGCGCCTGTGCCAGTTTGAGAGCGGTAATGTTACGAGAAATGCTTAAAACAAAGTATACTGAGCCGTCGCTAGCTAATTCAGGTACAAGACGGGTATAGTAATATCTGGTTTGGGAAGCGATCGCTAAACTGCATTCAAACTCGGTTTCTTCCTTAGTTTGAAAAACTTGCTGAAGTTTATGGTCACATACTCGGCAAAATTCTTCTGGTAAATTTAACTCTGCGTTTGTTTTGTCGATAAATGTTTCGGCTGATATCCCTGTAACCTTTTCAATAGCTGGATTAACGTAAACGTAGCGCAATTGATGATTAAATCTGGAAATAATATCAGGTGCATTTTCAACTAATGCTTTGAATTCTTGTTGGCGACGTGCTAATGCCTCTAATATCTGCTTACGCTCAGTGATATCTTGAAAAACGCAAACTGCAC
This sequence comes from Nostoc sp. DedVER02, assembly GCF_034530675.2. Classification (NCBI taxonomy): domain Bacteria; kingdom Bacillati; phylum Cyanobacteriota; class Cyanophyceae; order Nostocales; family Nostocaceae; genus Nostoc; species Nostoc sp. DedVER02. The sequence goes on along the minus strand of NZ_JAVRCP020000019.1, from coordinate 17,237 downwards.
CCGTAATGTTTCCGTTGTCATCTTTAATCGCTGCAATACTATCGTCAATTGGAATTTCTACACCGTTTTTAGCAATAAGTATCGTCTGCTCTGGTAGACTGGCAGTAACACCAGATTGAAGGACTTGTCTGATTGGGCTTTCAATAATTGTCCGAGTTTCTTCATGAGCGATATTGAATACTTCAGCTGTTTCTTTACCAAAAGCATCTGAATAATTCCAACCCGTCAATTCCTCTGCAATCGGATTCATAAAATTCACAGATCCAGATGCGTCGCTAGTAATTACAGCATCTCCAATACTTTTAAGTACAGTAGTCAGCCATTGTTCATTCTGCTTTAATTTTTTTTCTGTCCGATGTTTAGAAAGGGTAATTTCAATAGTGAACTTTAACTCCTTTTCTTTGAAAGGCTTAAGAATGTAGCCAAATGGCTCTGTTCCTTTGGCTCGATTCAATGTTGATTCATCTCCATTAGCAGTAAGATAGATTATTGGAATATTAAAAATATTATGAATTACCTCAGCAGCCTCCACCCCGTCCATCTTTCCTTTGAGGTGAATATCCATTAAAATTAAATCTAGAGAATCATCTGCTGCTTTTTTAATTGCTTCTTCTCCAGAATCGACAAGTCCCAGAACAGTATATCCAAATTTTCTGAGCCGATTTTGTATATCCATTGCCACGATGAATTCATCTTCAACAACTAATATATTTACTGAGTCCATAACTTTGGTAATTTATAAGTTTATAAAATTTGATCGAAACAGAATTCAGGAGTCAGAAAGCGGGTATGAACACTGTACGAGTGACGGATAGCGCAGCGTAAAGACTACGGCATGGCTTCTCTGCGAGACGCTACGCGAACGCTTAGAGCGAGTCCGCGATAGCGAACGCTTAGAGCGATTCTGCGAGCGTCGCGTCTGAATAAACGGGTTTAAAACCCCCACCAAATTTCAATTTGGTGGTCTTCAATTAGTCGGGGATTTAGACCCGCGACTGATTGATTCTGACTCCTGAAATCTGACTTCTGAATTCTTCTTCAATCGGGAATATGATTTTATACTTTACTCCGTTATAACCGATCAAATCTATTTTGCCTTGTAGTTGATTTGTTAGACCTTTAACTAACCTCAGACCTAATGATTCTGTAGCTTCAAAGTCAAAATCTTGGGGCAAACCGACACCATTATCACTGATGGTTAGTGTAAATAAATTTGCTTCTATGGAGAAAAAGTCAATACAAATTTCTCCCGGTTCTTTTTGGGGAAAAGCATATTTTAGTGAATTTGAAATAAGTTCATTAATAATTAAGCCGCAAGGAATAGCCGCATCAATAGCTAGAAAAACCTCCTCAACGTTCATTTTCAAGTTAATAGCACTAGAATTGACGTTATATGAATAAAATAAATTAGTTACTAAATCTTGGATATAGTCAGCAAAATTAATTCTTGCCAAGTCTTGAGATTGATATAGTTTTTCATGGATTAGAGCCATCGATTCAATCCGGTTCTGGCTATCTTTGAATACCTCAAGGGCTTGATTATCCTTGAGATGCTCTGCTTGCAGATTGAGCAGACTAGAAATAATCTGCAAATTATTTTTTACCCGATGATGAATTTCTTTCAATAGCACCTCTTTTTCTTGAAGCGATGCTTTAATCTGCTCCTCTGCTTGTTTACGCTCCCGTCTCACTAATGCCTCACGCAACTCGCGGGCAACAGCAGGAATAAGCCGCGCTAAATTACCTTTGATAATGTAGTCATGGGCACCAGCTTTCATGGCGGCGACTGCGGTATCTTCCCCAATAGTTCCTGAGACAATAATAAATGGTAGATCAAGCCCACTTTCCTTGACCTGCTTCAATGCAGCCGGGGCGCTAAAGGTGGGCATGGAATAATCGCAAATAACGATATCCCATGTTTGCCCTGCGATCGCAGCTTTCATGGCTGTAGCTGTATCAATCCGTTCAAAAGTTACTTCATAATCACCACGTTGCAGTTCCCGCAACACCAAGAAAGCGTCGTCTTCTGAATCTTCAACAAGTAATACGCGCAGAGGTGTACCCATGTAAGTTGTAATTCGTAATTCGTAATTCGTAATTCGTAATTAAGAAAGTTAGCCTTGCATCTCTAGCCTGATTTTGAAGGATTGGTATAAGGGACTTCCAAAAAATAAATTATCCAACTTCACTGAATCAAAGCGATTTTCTTCCCCTACTCCCTACTCCCTACTCCCTGCCCCCTGCCCCCTGCCCCCTGCTCCCTGCCCCCTGCCCCCTGCCCCCTGCTCCCTGCCCTATATTCTTGGTGGTGACTCGTTTAGGACAAACCAGTACAACCCTAGTTGTCTGACTGCTTCACTGAATTGGGAAAAGTCTACTGGTTTGCGAACATAACTGTTAGCACCCAAGCTGTAACCATTGATTAAATCTTGCTCCTCTTTGGAGGAAGTGAGAATCACAACAGGAAGGATTTTTGTCCTGTCGTCGGTTCGCAGCTGTCGCAAAACTTCCAAACCATCCATTTTAGGTAGCTTCAAATCTAGGAGGATCAGATTCGGCATAACGCTCATGTCGCGATCGGCATATACACCTTTACCAAAGAGATAATCTAGGGCTTCTACTCCATCACGTGCCACTACTACCTCGTTCATAATATTGTTTTTCTTCAGTGCGCGTAGGGTTAGCGCTTCATCGTCAGGATTATCTTCTACAAGTAAAATCATGTTATTTTCCTAAAGTTGTTAAAGGGTGAAGTAAAATGTTGCGCCTTGCTCGACTGCACTTTCGGCCCAGACACGGCCACCATGACGGTGAATAATTCGCTGCACAGTAGCTAATCCGATGCCAGTACCTTCAAACTCAGTCATGGCGTGTAGGCGCTGAAAAGCACCGAAGAGTTTTTCAACATAAGCCATATCGAAGCCTGTGCCATCATCACGGACAAAATACACAAGGGTGTCATCTTGCTGCAAAAGCCCAAATTCTATCCTTGCTCTTTCATGTTTTCCTGTAAACTTCCACGCATTACCCAGCAGGTTTTCTAGCACGATTCGTAACAAATGAGCATCACCATTAGCAACCAATCCTGGCGCGATCGCAAATTCTACTTGGCGTTCTGGTTCTGTTTTGTGCAACTCTGTGGCGATCGCCTCCACTAGTGCGCTCAGATCGACCTTTTCGTAACGCATTTCACTGCGCGTCAGTCGTGACAGATTCAACAAATCGTCAATCAGTTGTGCCATCCGTTGAGTAGCTGCACGCACTCGCTGGAGGTAGTTTTGACCTACTGCGTCTAGCTTGTCAACATAATCTTCTAGTAGGGCTTGGCTAAAGCCGTCGATACTCCGTAAAGGGGCCCGCAAATCGTGAGACACAGAATAACTAAATGCTTCCATCTCTTTGTTAGTAGCTTCGAGTTGGGCTGTGCGTTCTGCAACTCGTTGCTCAAGCTGGACATTCAAACGTAGAATTTCTGACTCTGCCTTTTTGCGCTCATTAATTTCGATTTGCAATTCTTCGTTAGTATTTCTAAGTTCGGCAGTCCGTTTGTTAACCTCTATTTCTAACTCATCACGAGCCTTTTGCAGAGAATTTTCCATCTGCTTGCGTTTGACAAGTTCCTGATTGGTAATTATCGCTGCTAAACCAACAATCGCAGAGGCGATAATGCTGCCAAAAATAGTTAGCAAAGTTGTTTGATGAGCGCTAGCATTTGCCTCTAGCGATCGCTGTTTCAACAACTCATTCTCTTCATTCTCCATTGCTGTAGTCAGCATTCGGATGTCCTCCATAATCTGCTGACCCTCATCTATTTGTACTATTTGCAGCGCGGATTCTAAATTTTTCTTCCTGGCGTTAATTGCCTGTTCCATCAAAACCAGTTTTTTGGCAATCAGGGGTTCAAGGCGATCGAGCCGTTGTTGTTGATCTGGGTTATCCGCAGTCAATTGGCGCAGAGTCTTAAGTTTCTGAACAATCTCGCCAGCTGCTGTACGATAGGGTTCAAGATACCGTTCTTTACCCGTGAGAAGATAGCCCCGTTGTCCACTTTCTGCATCTTTTATCTGTGACATTACTTCTTTTGTCTTTTCAAGCACCTCGCGGGTATGTATTACCCATTGAGCGTTTTCTCTATACTGAAGCAAGCTCAGATACGAAATTACGCCCACGCCAGCCATAATTGTCACTGCTATTACAAAACTACCTGTATTCCTTTTGTAAATAGCCCATTCCATTTTTTACCTTCCTAGTTGAAAAAGTAGCCTCTGACTAAAGTGGTAATAACGGTGAGCCAGTCCTATAGATAGGTAACAATAGTGCCGTTAGCACAGTGAGCGTCACCTTCAGGCAACTAGCAGCCCCAATCTTAGCGGCTGTATCTTCGTTCCACCAAATAGCAGTAATGAAAAACTTAGCTTGCTGAATAAGAAGTATGAAAATGATTTTGTATAAGATCAAAATCCATATAGAGACGTGATATGTCGCGTTTCTAACTCTTCATTGATACTTCTTATTCAACAATGCCAAAAGTTTTTCATAGTACTATTCGTCATAGTCATGCTAACTGATACCAAATTTCTTAACTTACAGAGTAAATTAGCTCTAATAAAGGATATCTATAATTGGTTAATTATTGTGAGGGTATATGTTCTGACTCATCGTAAGGAAAATAAGAATTTTTGTTTAATTATTCAGTATATTTCCCCAGCTATATTCAAGAGATTTTCGCTTGCATAAATTAATCAAATATGGTAATAATTCTCAGTAATTATACTTAAAAAATTTTAGTTATATTAGCTTGATATTAAATTGACTAATTAAATACTTAGACTAGATGGAGACATAAAGTAATGTAGGGGAGTAGGGGAAGCAAACTCAGTGACGCTTTGGAATTCCTGGAATAAGGTAAAAATAATATGGTATGGGGTTGAAGAAGAATTCAGAAGTCAGAATTCAGAAGTCAGAATTCAGAAGTCAGAATGGGCTAAACCTTAGCTATCCGCTAACAGAAGCGGAGCCGGAGACGCTCCGCCTCTAGTCAGAATCAAGACGCTCTCTACGAGACGCTAGAGCGAACGCGGACTCGCTTTTTGCCAGTCGTGCAGAATACCCAAGCTGAATTCTGACTCCTGACTCCTGAACTCTATTCGATAATTAACTCATGCAACTAACTCAAGGTAAGGTAAAGTACCCATGCTCAGGCGCTTAATTGTGATTGTGACTGCCGCCATACTCTTTAGCAACTCCTTGACATTGGCGCAGACTAAAAAACCCAAACCACCCGATCAATTTCCTCCTAATCCCCTAGAAATTACCACACCCGATCCACTGCTACCACGTTCGCCCAAGGATAAACAGCCGTTAACTGTTCAAGAACAGCAAAAGTTAGAGCCAGCGTTAGATGACTTAAATCAAGAAGCAGCAGCAAAACTGCAAGCTGGGGATCAGCTGACGGCGTTTGAAATTTGGAACCGGGAACTTCGTTTGCGGCGCTTTTTCGGGCCATTAGCAGAAGTGCAAGCGCTATCACGAGTCGGGGCGATCGCCTGGAAGCAAAACAATAAAGAAGAAGTACAATATATTTTGCAGCGATTGCAAGCTATTCAAAAGCTTGCACAATCTCAGCAGAAAAAAACTGCCCAAGTCGATCTAGAATTGTGGCGATCGCTAGCCCAAGCTTACCAAGATGTGCGATCGATTAAACTAGCTGTAGAAGCTTATGACCAAGTTTTGTTAGTGGTGCGACAGCAAAAAGATCCCATAGCACTAGTAGAAATACTTCAGACAATCGGGGAACTACATTTAACTTGGTTTGATTATACCAAAGCCGCCCCAGTCTACGAGGAATTATTGGGTTTAGCGACTTCCCAAGGTGAGCGTATAAACGAGTTAACGTATTTACAACGGCTGGCTTATATTTATGAGCAGACAAAACAACCGCAGAAGTCATTAAATGTACTTAATAGACTAGTAGAAATTTACGTTAGTGAAAATAATCTTACTCAAATCCCAGAATTAAAGCTAGCGATCGGTTCAAATTACGAATCTCTAGCCGCGAAAGATCCTAACCTACTGCTAGAAGCTTTTAATAATTATCAAGAAGCTTATATAACTGCTTGGCAATTACTGGAATACGTTCGTGCTGGTGAAGCTTTGCAGAAGTTAATTGCGCTGTACCGTTCTCAAGGACAAATAGACGAAGCTTTGCAGACTAGTCAAATTCTGGTGCAGACACAGACACAAGCCGCAAACTTTTACGGGGCGATGCAAGCTTACGATCAAATTGGGCAATTACATCTAGAACGCAAAGATTTTCCTCAAGCATTAACAGCTTTTAAAAAAGGGTTGGAAATAGCACAACAACTTAAACATGAAGAAGCATACTTTACTAAGCAAATTGAAAAAATATCAAAGGTAAAGTTGTAGGCAATATTAACGCTATTCAATCCCTAAGTTTTAGATTTTAAATTTTTGATTTTGGATTGAAATATTCAAAATCAAAAAATGTCTAAGAGGAATTTTAAACAAATAAATTTACTCTACTTCTTCTTGATATAATAAGTAGGTATGCGTAATTAAATATAAAATCAAACCTCACCCTCAATCCCTGTCCTTAGTAAGGAGAGGGAAGCCGGAGGTAGGGTGAGGTTTTATATTTAATTTGACCCACAGCGAGTCCGCGAGCGTCATTTTGAATTTTGAATTTGGAGCGAAGCGACGTGACTTCTTTATCAACATTAACTTTACCCGATCACACCGATTTACCAGATTCAGATGGTACATTTGTGAAAAATCTTCAGGAGCATCCGCAAAGCATCTTAATTACAGATTCAATTAAACCAGTTTTAGAACAACGCCATCCTGATGGTCAATATTGTATTGGACAAGATTCTGGTATTTACTGGCGATTGACAGAACCTCCTGAAAAAGGCGCTGAAGCACCCGATTGGTTTTATGTACCAAATGTACCGCCTACTCTGAATGGTCAAATGCGGCGTTCTTATGTGCTATGGAAAGAGTACATAGCACCGTTGATTGCACTAGAATTTGTCTCTGGCGATGGTTCAGAAGAACGAGATAACACGCCACCATCTCAAGGCGAAGGTGGGAATGTTGGTAAATTTTGGGTTTATGAGCAAGCGATTCGAGTCCCTTATTATGGGATTTATGAAGTTGCAAAAGCACAGGTTGAAGTATATCACCTAATCGATAATACTTATCAACTAATGAAACCCAATGAACGGGGACATTACCCAATTGCTCCTTTGGGGGTAGAGTTGGGAATCTGGCAGGGATTTTATCAGAATGCAGAGTTACCTTGGTTACGCTGGTGGGATGCACAAGGAAATTTACTGCTAACTGGTGAAGAACGGGCGAATGTTGAGCGACAAAGGGCTGAAACTGAACGACAAAAACGGCTCTTAATTATAGAAAAATTGCGATCGCTCTCTATTGAACAACTTAATGCTTTAGGAATTAACCCCGAAATGTTGGATTAAGATGCATTTATGGGGATTCACCCTGCCCCCTGCCTCCTTACTCTCCCAATTTTGGAACTAACTTCAACGTTGCAGCAGTACTACTTGTAACATTCTTTTGCTCCCACAACATGGGGTGATATTCAATATTGCGCCAAGAGTCAACCATATCGCTGTAGTGGTTATGGAAAGCATGGCCTGACTGTCCAGGTGCATGAATCGCTACCGAGTTATCCAAATTTCCTAAATCTACAATCATCCGCAGGGAAGGAATATCTGTCACCTCAAAGGATTTATTTGCTCTCCATCGGTTAGCATTGACCGTTTCGCCATTACCGGCTGTAGCAAATGCACCACGATTAAATAAAACTTCAATCGGTGCAACTCCAGATTTACCCAAGGTGGAATTACGAAAAGTAACAGTATGTAGTTTACCCCAATTCCAGTTTTTCGGATCTTTGCTTTGAATCCGTTCTAATTCATCCACGGCTTCTGTAAAGGATTGCTGCAAAATTTGGTCGCGGTTCTCAACTTTTGGGGTGTTGCGATTATCCCACCAAGAACTATTGGGCTGTTTTAACAGATTTGCTACCACAGCATACCAGCGATCGCCCCCACTGGGAAAGTACTTTTCAGGTAACTGATCGTGAAACGTATCTGCTAGCAAGTGTTTCCAGAATACTTCAAACAAGGCAGCAGCAGGCGATGTCATTCTCAACTGCAAATTCCAATCTTGCAAAAGTTTTTGGGCTGTTTGCAAACGGGGAGTCTCAACAGTGATAGATTGCAATAGGGGTACTAATGTTTGGGCATTGAGATTGCGATCGTCGCCCTGGATCTGCTGCACATCTTCTAAAGAAATCGGTTCGCTTTGCTGTGAAATCATTTCAACGATGCGCTTTGCCCGATAGCCATAAACCCAATCTGCGGTAATTAAATAAGGATATTTACGCATAGCTAAATTATTAGCAGTAGCAATAAAACCTTGAGACGGATTGAAACTTTTGGGTAACTTCTCAAAGTCAATATAGCCTTGCCATTCATAAGCATCCGTCCAACCAGGAACGGGATAACGCCCATTTCCCTTAGCCCGAATCGGGAATTTACCAGGCATTTGGTAGCCAATATTGCCATCAATATCAGCGTAGACCAAATTTTGAGCCGGGACATCATAATTGCTGGCAGCAGTGCGGAATTCTTGCCAGTTTTGGGCGCGATTTATTTGGGGAATGGCATACGCAAGTTTGGAAGGTTCTAAGGCTGTCCAGCGCAGGGCTACAGCGTAGTTTTGCGGTATTTCTAACGGCTGATTTGGTTGGAACTGCTTCAGATTTGGCGAAATATCAGAAAGAATTGGCCCATGTCGGGTATAGCGCACCGTTTGTACAATTGGCTGACTTCCCGCAACTTGAATCGTCTCTTGCAAGAGTTTCATGTCAACCCATTTCCCATTTACCTCATACTGATTGGGGTTCTTGGGATTGATTTTCTCGATGTATAAATCCATTACATCAGATAGTACATTAGTTACACCCCAGGCAATGCGATCGCTATGACCAATAATTACCCCAAGCATTCCCGCGAAGGAAAAGCCAGTAACGTTGTAAGGGCATTCTGCACTCTTAGGTGTACAGTGCAAACCAACCTCATACCAAATAGAGGGTATTTGCATACCTAAGTGGGGGTCATTTGCTAAAATTGGCTTACCTGTATTTGTGCGATCGCCGGATATTACCCAGTTATTGGAACCAATGCCTATCCCCGTTGGCCCGATGAGTTCTTCCAAAGCCATCATCGGTTTAGTAATTGACTCTATTGCGTCCTCAAAACCAAAGGCGGTGAATGGCGTATCGTCATAATTTTCATCCTCTCCTGTTTTCTCTTTTTGGAATTCAGGTAAAATCGCTGGCAAATCTTCAGGGTACGGTGGATAAAGTTCTTCTACTTGCGCGGGAGTAAGAGTTTTAAGCAGGATAGCACGTTCAACTTCGCTCTGAAAATTTGTACCCAAGTCATAAGCCATCACCTTCCCCCAAGTCAGGGAGTGCAGTATTTGCCAAGGTTCTGGTTTATACTGAGGATTCAGGAATTTTAACACAGCGTATTCTAAACTGAGAGCGCTGCCTTGATGCTCCTTTAAATAGGCATTGACACCATCCGAGTATGCTTCCAGATATGCCTTCATCTCTGCATTAATTTCCTGAATTTCTTGCTGCGCCACCCTTGCCCAACCCATTGTCCGCAGATATCTGTCAGCGTCAATCTGAGAGGAACCAAACATTTCTGAGAGTTGCCCAGAACCGATGTGTCGCCAAAAATCCATTTGCCAAAAACGATCTTGGGCGTGGATATAACCTTGCGCCATAAATAAATCGTGGGAGTTGGCAGCATAAATATGAGGAATTCCCCATTTATCGCGCTGGACTGTTACTTCCGCTTTGAGTTCAGATAGTTGAATTGTGCCACTCTCTTGAGCAAAGGATTGACGTACAGTGTATGTGGCGAATCCCATTAATAATAGCCCCAGCACTAACAGGAAAATCAGAGTAATTTTGAGTCTTTTACCTAACCAACCTTTCCTGGAGTTTTTCATTTGAGCTTCCCGTGGCATTGTTTAGTAAAATCAGGTAATACTAGAAGGTATTTAATCAGAATCTTTAGAAAACTGCGATCTGCCCATTTAAAATTTTGTTTAGCTGCCAGTAGAACAATAGTATCGCTCTCCTATGTTCCAAAGCTTCAGCGCAACCATCAAAAACAGGATGCCTGCGATTGGCGAAACATAGCAAAACCACAAAGGCACTAAAAAAACATCTTCTTTTTCAAGTACTGCAAGCAAAGGAAAATAACTGACGCAAGCAAGCGGTATCAAGAACGTAAAGAATCGCTGAAACCACTTGCTATAAATTGAAAGAGGGTATTGACCTGTTTCAACTCCTCCATAAGTAAGGATATTCATAATTTCGAGAGATTCAATAGTCCAAAAGGTGAGGGTTGCTTGCATAATGACAATGCCAACAAAAAGTGCAACCCCGCCAAGAAATGAAGTGCCCAAAAGCCATAAAGTTTTAAAAGTTAAAGGGATGTGAAGAGATGAAACTGACCAACCCATAACAACTATTCCTTGAGAAAATCTTCCGATTCGTTTCAAAGTAAATTCTTTACCTAAAAGTTGAAGTGCTGTAGTGCGTGGACGAAGAAGTAAACGGTCGAAATCTCCACTTTTAATTATTGTTGTGAATGAGTCAAAACCTTTTCCCAGGGCATCCGCACAGGCAAAAGAAATATTGATTATTCCATAAAAGAGAGCAACTTCATTCAAAGTCCATGTATCAATACTATTAAAACGAGTAAAGAGTGCCCAAACTCCAAAAAATTCAACAGCAGTTCCTATAAGTTGCCCTATAACTTGCAGCCAAAAGGAAACTTTGTATTGCATTTGCGACTTGAAAGATACAGAAATATATCGAATATAAAGCAAAAAATCATTCATAGCCGCGTTGTAATTTTTATCTAAAATCAATTACCTAACCTAGCTTCCTGCCTGAAAAAATTACAAATAATTTCCTCATCCCCCCTGAATTACAAGCTTTTTGATGCCATATTTCACAAGTAAACGCCCAAGGATAATAATGACAACTATCCAGAAAGTTTGATGCAGCAATATATTCAACAGGGCATTTGGTTCAAGATTACCAGTAAAAAGACGAAAAGGTTTGTCGAGCAATCCTGAGAAAGGAAGTGCATTCAAAAAAGGTTTGCTCCACTCAGGAAAAAGTGGCAAAGGAACAATCATTCCAGACAAGATAATAATAAGAGTGGGTAGAACACTATTAATTCCCTCACCCGAAATTGTCCACATCATTGATACAGTAAGAAGCATTGTCAATGCAGACGAAAGGAAAATTGCGCCAATAAAAGAGAGAAAAAAGGCAAGAAAAGCAGCAAATGAGGGTGGAACAGAAAGCGACCATTCATAAAACCCTAAAAGAGGAAAAATAAAAATTGTGACACCAAGAAGCGGAATAGCACGAAGTATTAGGGGCGTTATACGAAGTGCCAAGGCGCGAGTAAACCAAAAATTATAAAGGTCTGTCGGTCGGAGAAGATCGTATCCTACGGCACCAGTTCGGATGAGTTCTTGAATATCTCTATCACCTCCCCAAGGGACAATCGCCATCAGAAAAGCCTGTCCTAGCCATATATAGCCTACAGCTTGTTGAAAAGTAATAGGTTGAGCAGAGGTTGTATGAGTAAAGAATGCTTGTAATACCATTACTTTCACGAACCCCCAAAAAAGCTGAGTTAGAACGCCTGCTAAAGCAGCAGTACGGTATTGCAACAGTAGTGTAAATCTAGCAACAAACAGTGACCAATATGCTTTCATACAAAAATTTCTGCTGAATTTGCATAAAGTTCAGCAACTATCTCTTCAATGGGTGGATTTTCTACAAAAAGATCTTCTACTTCGTGTTGTGAGGTAACTTGGCTAATTAAAGATGCAGCAGAAAGCTTTATAGGATCGAAAGCAAGAGTTACAGTGCGACCTTCTTTAGAGATAATACTGACTCCTTCTTGCTCAAAGAAAAAATCATCGTTTGCTAGGTCGATTCTTAAGTAACGACGCGAGGAAACCTGAGAACGCAGTGCTGCTAAAGATCCATCACAGAGAATTTCACCTCCACCAATAATAATTATGCGATCGCACAATGCTTCGATATCATCCATATCATGGGTAGTCAAGATGGTGGTTACTTGATGAGTTTTATTCAGCGTTTTGATAAATTTTCTGACTGCAAGCTTGGAAACTGCATCAAGCCCGATGGTAGGTTCATCAAGAAAAAGAATTTCCGGTCTGTGAAGCATGGCTGCTGCAAAATCACATCGCATCCTTTGACCAAGGCTTAACTGTCTCACAGGAGTCGAGAGAAAGCTTGCAAGACCAAGCAAATCAATCATTTCTTCACGTGTCTGGCGATACTCTGATTGGGGAACGCGATAAATATCCCGCAGCAAATCAAAGGACTCAATTACCGGCAAATCCCACCAGAGTTGTGTTCTTTGACCAAACACTACACCAATACGATTAACGTGCTTGATTCTATCTTTCCAAGGAGTTCGGCCGCCAATTATGCATTTTCCACTGGAAGGTACGAGAATACCACTTAGAATTTTAATAGTAGTCGATTTCCCGGCTCCATTTGGGCCAATGTATCCTACAAGTTCTCCCCGTTCTAGTGAGAACGAAACTCCTTTGAGGGCATAAACTTCTTTAGTTTTTCGCTGCACAAGCCCTCGTATTGACCCGAAAAGCCCAGAAGAACGTTCAGACACAAAGAAAGTCTTCCTCAGATTTTCGACAAGAATGTGAGACATATTTTGTTAGTCTATTATCGCTTGCAGAAGTGTTTTTACCTAATTCCGAGAGAAGGCTCCCGCCATAATCTTCTTTACGAGACGCAGCGCGAATGATTTGGCAGCGCGATCGCCAGGGTGATGAAAAATTTCCCGATATATCATTTAATAATAATAAATTGCCAATGCAATCCCCATGCCAAGAATTACCCTAGAAGTATCAGAAGAATTATCTCAACAACTAGCACAAGTAGGCGATCGCTTACCTGAACTTCTGGCTTTAAGCCTCCAACAACCAGCTGTACCAGCACAAGTTTACCGATATATCCTAGATTTTTTGGCCAGCAACCCCACTCCTGAACAAATTGCTGAATTTAAACCCACTCCTGAAATGCAAGAACGGTTGCGTACCTTGCTAGCACGCAGTAACGCAGGTGAAGTCACCCCCACAGAGTTGAAAGAACTAGATGAATATGAACGTATTGAACACTTAGTTGTGATGATTAAAGCAGGTAACTTAGCTTATTTAACCAGTTGACCGTGAGTGTAACCTATATTCCGGTTGTTCTTCGCCGATTAGTAGAAGAACGTGCAAACTACAGATGTGAATATTGTCAGTTACCCGCAGGAGTTGCTTTTTTTCCCCATGAAATCGATCATGTTATTGCCCAAAAGCACGGCGGTGTAACAAATGCTGATAATCTAGCTCTCACCTGCTGGCGATGTAACCGTCATAAAGGCACTGACTTAGGATCGTTTGATCCTGAAACAGGGGCTTTTAGTTTTCTCTTCAACCCACGCATTCAGAAATGGGCTGAACACTTCAGCTTTTTAGAACTAGATTTGGTGGGACTAACACCCATAGGACGTACTACGATTAGATTACTACAAATAAATAGCGACGAACGATTAGCTGAACGACGGAGATTGCGCTGAACTGTTCAGACCTGACACAGTTAAAATGATTCCAAGGAAACTTTTCAGCAGAACCACAATGCTGAAAGTTAGCCTAAAAATATCTTATGGTGCGATCGCAGGAGGCAAAAAATGGGCTTGGCTGGATTAAGAATTGTGTTGGTAGAACCAGCTGGGCCGATAAATATCGGGGCGATCGCCAGAGTCATGAAAAATTTCGGGCTATATAATTTAGTATTAGTGAACCCCCAATGCGATCCGCTATCGACAGAAGCCTTGATGATGGCTGTTCATGGTCAGGAAATTATCGAATCTGCGGTCATAGTGCCGACCTTACCAGAAGCATTGCATGGATGTGTACGAGCGATCGCTACTACTGGTCGGGTTCGCAGTTTAGAAACACCCTTAGAAAATCCCCGCACTGCACTACCCTGGTTACTTGAGGAACCAGAAAAACCTACAGCCCTAATTTTTGGTAGGGAAGACCGGGGATTAAGCAATGAAGAATTAAATTATGCACAGAGGTTTGTTGCTATTCCCACAAGTCGAGATTATGTAGCCCTCAATTTGGCCACCGCCGTCGCAATCTGTTGTTATGAATTGTCACAATGCGCCCAGCAACCTAATACTCAGACCATAAGCCAACCGGAAGCTCCCTTAGATGTTGTAGAAGGATACTACCAGCAATTAGAATCACTATTATTAAAAATTGGTTATATATATCCCCATACCGCAGCTAGTCGTATGGGAAAATTTCGCCAACTTTATAATCGCGCTCACCTGAAAACTGGCGAAGTAGCCATGCTCCGAGGAATTTTGCAGCAGGTAGAATGGGCGCTTAAAAACCAGAGGGATGGTGAAAACTTGTAATTATTTGTTTAATATATACGTAATTATCCCCCAAAATATTTAACATAGCTTAAACTAAACAAAAAAGTCCTACTTAGTGACAGAGTAGAATTTGAGTACTAAATATTGCTTAAAGATTGAGTTTTGGGTCAGGAGTCTGCAAGAAAACAGTCAAGTCGGTCACAAGGAGTAACTGTGTCAGAGTCAAGTGACGAACTAACAGCTTTCTCGCGGCGACAACCCTTAAATCGCCGCCAACGTCCACAAAAAGTTCAAAAAGTGGCACAAAAGAAAGTTAAAGCTAACAACCAGCAGCAAGCTATCAATGGACGGGAAGCGGCGCTAGCACGCCCAAAAAATCGCATTAGTCCTCCCCCAAGCCCTAGTGCTACACGCACCAGCAGGGTAAAATCGGGTTTAGTTATGCCAACGGCAGTAAAACCAATACCGACTGGGAAAGGGAAAATTCCTCCCTTTCGACCAGGTGCTGTAATGGTGAAAACAGTACGGATGGAAAAGCCAAAACTCGGCAGACGAACATCGCACAAAACGCGATTAAAGCCAATGGCCAAAACGATGTTGTATATTGTGCGGTTGTTGATTGTGGGTGTTGGGATGGGTGCAATTGTGGGCACGGTACTGTCAGTACTAGATCCGGCTAATCGCATCAGCACAACTCCTGCATCCCAATCTAATAATGTAGCGCGATCGCAGCCACAACCTACTCAAGCTCCCCCAACTGCCACTTCCAGCTTATACCTATCCCAGGAAATTATTTCCTTAAAAAACGCCGTTCAAAATCTGGCGACGACCAACCCAAGTCTTACACCAGGTGTTTTCTTGGTAGATTTGGATACTGGTAATTATGTAGATATCAACGCTTCTACCAGTGTTCCAGCAGCTAGCACAATTAAAGTACCGATTTTACTTGCTTTTTTCCAGGATGTGGACACAGGGAAAATCCGCCTGGATGAAATGCTGACAATGCAACAAAATATGATAGCTGGCGGTTCGGGAAATCTGCAATATAAACCAGCCGGAACCCAGTACAACGCCCTGGAAGTCGTCACTAAAATGATTACAGTCAGCGACAACACGGCGACAAATATGCTGATAGCCCGCCTGGGAGGGATGGAAGCGTTAAACGAGCGTTTCCGCACTTGGGGATTGACAACCACAAAAATTCGTAATCAACTCCCAGATTTAGAAGGAACAAATACGACTAGTCCCAAAGAATTAGCGAGTTTGATGGCTATTATTAGTCAGGGAAATTTAGTCAGTATGCCATCACGCGATCTCATGCTCGATATCTTGCGTCGCACCCAAAGAGATAGTCTGCTACCATCTGGTTTAGGAACAGGCGCAAGAGCATTCCATAAAACGGGTGATATTAGTACTATGCTGGCAGACACAGGTTTAATTGTTGTTCCAACTGGCAAGCGCTATATAGCTAGTGTCATGGTACAACGCCCTGAAAACGACCCTCGTGCCGAAAAACTGATTAGCTCAATTTCTCGTGCTGCTTACCAAGAGTTTAGCCAAAATGCTGTTACACCCAACAGTAGCACAACTACTATACCCACCAATGGTTATCAGCCACAGGTTGCGAATCCGGCTTTACCCAACAGTACAACAGGCACTGTGCCCATGAACGTTTATCAGCCTCCTGTTATCAGCCCTATACCCAACGGTATGGGAAGTAATGTACCACCAAACGGTTATCAATCTCCAGTTATGAATCCCCAGTATTATCCCCCAAGATAATTTGGAATTTGGAAATTTGCTATTATTTTCATGGTTTTTGAAATAACCATAAATTTATATAAGGCATAAATCTGATATTTTATGAATATTTTCCTCAAATCCTTTGTCACGCTGACATACAAACAGCTTGGCGCGTTTTCTGGTTCAGATAACTTTTGGAATCTGCTCGATACTGTTTTTGGTACACAATACAACTATACTGTCGCCACAACATTGCGATCGCAATGGCAAGCAGATGATTTTAGTCAACTTCCCCAAGTTGAGGTGATTAGTAGTAGCATTCTTGGCAATGCTTATGGAGCTTATGCTAGCAGTACTAATAAGATTTATCTCTCAGATAACTTTGTGGCAACCGCTACCCCAGCAGCACTTAGAGCGGTTCTGTTAGAGGAAATTGGACATTTTGTTGATGCTCATGTCAATCAGACCGATAGTGCTGGAGATGAAGGGGCGATTTTTGCCGCGTTGGTACAAGGTTACAGTCTGGATGCAGAAACCTTACAGGCTTTAAAAGCTGAGGATGACCACGCGACAATTACCCTTAATGGTCAACAAATTGAAGTCGAACAAGCGAACTATACCGGCGACAACAACGCGAATAATCTGGTCGGTGGCACTGACAACGATCTTTTGATTGGTCTTGGTGGGAATGACACCCTCAATGGTGGTGGTGGAATTGATGGACTCTATGGCGATGATGGCAATGACTCGCTAATTGGTGGTACAGGCAATGATAATCGAGATACCTATTTTGGTTCGAGTCGCTATGGTGGACTCTATGGCGGTGCTGGTAATGATACCCTCAACGGCGGAGATGGAGATGATTACCTTGACCCAGGTACAGGGATTGATAGTGTCATCGGCGCTGGAGGGATT